>PLXB01000092.1 GCA_003151215.1 Ignavibacteriota bacterium | reverse complement strand
ATATTCCGTTTCATTGCCGGCATTGGCCTTGCAGGCGAACTTGGCGCGGGTATTACAATTGTGAGTGAAATGATGCCACGTAGTAAGCGCGGATACGGAACAATGATTGTCGCTTCGGTCGGAATCCTCGGAGCTGTGTTTGCTGCGCTACTGAGTGATGTGGTCAAAGATTGGCGTACACTCTATTTCATTGGCGGTGGAATGGGCATCATACTTCTGTTGCTTCGCATCGGAGTCTATGAATCCGGAATGTATGAAAGCATCCGAAAGAAAGATGTGCGTCGTGGAAATTTCCTCAGCCTCTTCTCTCATAAAAAGCAATTCCTGAAATATCTTAGCGTTATTATGATCGGCTTGCCGACATGGTTTGTCGTCGGAATCCTGATCACTTTCGCAGATGAGTTCGGAAAAGCAATGGGCATGACGAATATTCCCGTGCCGGGAAAGGCGGTGATGTTCTGTTACATTGGCATTTCGCTCGGAGATATTGGCTGCGGAGGAGTAAGCCAATTACTTAAAAGCAGGAAGAAAGCAATGTTTATTTTTCTTCTCATGACTTCTTTTGCCATGGCGCTTTATTTTACGATTGCTTCAGGATCGATCGAAGCATTTTATTTTGTCTGCGCATTGCTCGGCTTCGGCGCAGGTTTCTGGGCGATCTTTGTCACCATCGCAAGCGAACAATTTGGCACAAATATCCGCGCAACAGTGACGACGACGGTTCCAAATTTTGTCCGGGGCGCACTCGTCCCTATTACAGCTTTATTTCGCGGCTTACAGGGAAGTTTCGGAACAGAATCAAGTGCAATTATTGTAGGTTCGCTAACACTCGTAATAGCTCTTTTTTCTTTAAGCAGGCTGGAAGAAACATTCCATAAAGATCTGGATTATATCGAACCACTTAATTAATTGTCAGTGAATAACCGTAAACTTCCCTGTGACGATATTTCCACTCGAGGTGAGCCTTACAATATATGTTCCGTTTCTAAGGGATGTTGTCGGAATAGTAAAATTCTCAATTCCGACCAGTTCCGAATGACCTTCCCCGATGTAATGATATACTTCTGCTCCGAGAACATCAAGAACTGAAATCTCGGCACGGGAAACCGAAATCCCCTGCCCTACTGAATATCGGATATTGATGAAATTCCCCGATGACGGATTCGGCAAAACAGTCAGAGGCCAAAGTAATGCGGGATTTGTATATACTCCGTTCACTGGGCGATCAACAATGAGTACTTCTCCGAGATAATCGCTTTGAAAGTTATTGCAAAACCGGTATTCATTTCCTTTTTCCCGAATAACGAGTTCATCCAGGAAAATATAGGTCCCCTTAACCATCGCACTATACGTGTCGAAGCGAAGCGAACCGAGACTAAGGGAATCCGTTATTGGAAAAACACCGGAGCCGGTAATCGTTATAAAGAGCGAATCCTTACTCATTTCAGAAGATTTGTAGGTCCATCCGTTCGGTGGAATATATCGGGGAGCAACTTTCGAAGGTGAAATATCAATGATATCGGAATTATATTCGATGCCGAAAGTAATTTCATCGGCTATGACTGATTGCCCAACAAGACTTTTTGGTATCTTGACAGCCAATGGGATAGTGACTGAGGTATCCGCATATACGGATTGAACCCCAAGAAAATATGGATTTGCATATCCATACGATATCGAAATAGGCTTTTCGATAGTGCGTACAATGCCGATATTCTGGTCGATAACGGCAAGCTCGTTAAACCGCACATTCTTGATCACTTGTCTTCCGCCCGGTTCCCAGATCACAATAAGAGAATCTATTGCAGGAGAACTATAAGCACAATTTACAGCGCCGAATCCGAAATGAGCGATCAGAGGCGAATACCCCAACGTACTTTGAGTGTAACCGATTTCTCTGTACTGGACCTTCCCTTCGCTATACGCAATTACTCGTGCACCAATGCCTTGAGAATTTGCTTTATGGCCAGTCAATTTAACGTTGAGCCAACGATTAGCATTGCCATCATTATGCCATAAATTTGTGAAAGTAGGGGTGACGACAAGCAGATCAATGAATCCGTCATTATCATAATCGGTCCAAGACAAAACACTTTCCAGTTCTGATTGTCGTGGGAAGGGGAGTATATCTGGTTTGAATCCGTTTGGCCCGCCATACCATATGGTAGTTCTTCCGCTTGATTCAAAAAGAACAATGTCTAAGTAGCCATCATTATCGATATCTTGTATGTAAGAACTTTTATAGATACTTGCATTCAGATTCAAGCCTGATACTGCAGTAATATTATTAAACTGTATCCCATTTTCATTTAAAAACAAGAAGAAACGATCATTTTGAACGTATAATAGATCGGGGTAACCATCGTTATTAATATCTGCAAACGCTGCAGTCATCGCACTTCCGATATCGCGATTCAAATTAATCATTGAATCATCAAAATGGATATAACCGCTATCGGTACTAATAAAAAATTGATCAGGGGAATTAATGTTGCCCATATAAAAATCAGGACTACCATCAAGATTAATATCACTCGTTAGTAACAAATGTCCCTGACCGTCATTTTGTAAAAGATCGACTTTCCGAAATTGCTTCCCTCCGATATTCTTTTCAGTAAACGTTCCGCTGCCGGCTTGAGTATGAACTAATAGATCTACATATCCGTCAGTATCGAAATCGGCCCAAACTGCGCCGGTGGCCTGCCATCCGGTGGTTACGGCTATTGAAGATCGATCCGTGAAGGTGAGATTGCCTTCGTTATGCCATAGCTTATTATCTGTACTATCAAAATGATTTTCATAAAGATCAATAAATCCATCGTTATCATAATCTCCCCAACAGCCTTGTGCGGAATAAGCAGGCTGACGATTTCCAAAAGCAGCAACAGAAATATCCTGGAATGTACCGTCCTTCAAATTTCTGAACAATTGGGATGTTAAGTGTTCAACTTTTTTTCCCCTGGCAATATAAAGATCAAGATAATCATCATTGTCTATATCAACCCACATCGAGTTATACGAAGGCCCTGAAGGAGGGGAGATGATCTTAGAAGCTACAGTTACATCGGTAAAAGTAACTTGCCCAAAAAGAGAACTGCTGAAAAATAAGACTGTAAGAGACAGTATCAGAATTGGCAGATGGGTGTCTTTGCTCTTCATCGTAGCATCCTTTCAGAGTGATCAGGAATGAGGTTTGACGAACGCTAATGCTGCTAACGGAAACAAGAGCACGACTGCAGGAAAAAAATATCGCGCTTCCGCATTGATGGGCAACAAAACGAGAAAGAAGTATAGTGCCATAAATGCAAGAGGATAAATGAGTTTGAATTTCTTACGAAATTTCCAAAATCCTGCGAAAGCAACGATGATCAAAAGAACTCCGGAAAGCGCTGAAAATATCTTTACTAATGCTCGAAGCGGCGTCTGTTTGAGATCCCCAATAAACCCTGTAGAAAAATGCTGAGGGAAATCTTCTTTATCGGTTACGCGGGGAGCAGGGTCATCCTGAACTAAAATGCCACGGGGCACAAGTAATAGAGGTATTCTGCGCGGAATCAGTGAAAGATAAAAAATCGGATGCTCCTTAATTATTTCAACTGCTTCACTAAATCTTTTTCTATCACGAGCGATGCCGTTCGGATACATGATATTTGGATATCCTTCATGCTGTGCCATTCGGTAATCACTATAAACGGTACCCAGAGTATCGCCAAATTGACTTATCCCTTCCCACATGACCGCTCCATTGCTGTAGCCTAAGGGTATGATCTCATTCGTCAGGGCATAATTTCGAATAGTATGTAAGCCAATAATACTATAGAAAACAATACTTGCATAAAGGATTATCTTATAGCATTTTTTAAATCCATAACTGATACTAAATAAAAATAATAAAAAGATCGGAAGAAAAACTACATCCGGCCGGAATAAAACCCCGATCCCTAATACCAGACCTGCTAAAAGTGATTTTTTTACAATATATTTCTTTGCAATATCCCAGTCCTCATTCAGCAGGCTCATCTTAAGTGCTTTCATGATGAGATAACACGTAATAAGAAGAACCAAAGGCATCATGGCTTCCGGAAGAAGCGTAACTTCAAATCTCGCATGATTTGGCCACAAGGCTCCGAGCAATGAAGCTATAAGGGCAATTTTCTCGGGAAGCCCCAAAAGAAGACTGATCTTATAAATAAAAATTACACCAATTGATACTAATAACGTCTGAATTATTTGCGCGAGAACAGGTGAATATCCGGTGATGAAAAAGATCGCAGCAAGAAAAGTCGGGTATCCTATCGGTTTATTAATAAATGGTTCATAGACATAATGATCCGGTTGACCAAGGGGTGCGACATTGATGAAGACCACATATCCCCGTCCTTCAACTACATTCTTCGCAACATTGAGGCATGTTTCTGAAATTCCCCCAAAATAATTTATGCCGGGAAAGACTGCGATGAAGGAAAATCTAACTAATACAGCAATGACATAGCACAATACAAGGTGCTTCGTTTGCATCTTCCATTTTGAAACAGGCTGTATTACCATTAAATATCTTTTCTGATTCCTTTCATTCCCCTTAAAATTCCTGAGACTGTAATGCTTAGTTCTCTTCGCATTGCGATAAAGGCGAAAATACCGATCGTAGTAGTAGATGCTAACACGCTCAACGCTGCGCCTGTTGCCGCCATTTGTGGAACAAGCACACGGTTCAGCGCAAAAAAGATGATCGTGCCGCCAAGCACAGAAAGAAATAAACCTTTGACGCGACCGATACCAATAAGAACATTCGTCGAAACAAGAGCAAGAGGTAATGTGAAGCCCGTCAGTATCAGTATCTGAAAGACTTGCGCAATGCCAGGGAATTTACCTTTATAGAAAATATTCATCAGCTGTTCCGAGCCAAGTGCAAGAGTAAGCGAAATTGGCACGAGTGCTGCGAATGAGAGAAAAAGAAGCTTCTCGACAAGTTCGGATAGCCTCTTGCTGTCGCCGCTCGTATGCAACCGAGAGGAAACCGGTACGATCAAAAGCGTCGCACCTTCGCGAACTGCATCAAAAAATCTATAGAGCGTCTTTGCTGCCGAATACAATGCCACATACGCCGGAGCATATACTCCGACCACAAGCACATCTGCCCATTGCTGGATAGTCAGCAATGCGCTCGTACCCGCTTGATATTTTGCAAAAGAAAGCAGTTTGCCGTATTCGTTGCGCGGTACACTAAGCAGCGGTATTGCATAAAATGCCTTGCGTGAATATATTATCGCAACCAGACTCGAAAGTGCTCCACCAATAAGATTGATCCTAAGAAAATCCATCGCCGTATGAAACATTCCGAGCGAGTTTGCTAAAATCGTCATCATTGTGATCGAACCGAAGAAAGCAAAATCGACAAAAAAAATACTTGATATCCGGTAATTAATTTGCAAATAACGAATGCCTACGTTACGGAAGATATTCAGCGCCAATATTAATGGAAGCCACGGAAGCATTACTCCAAGTTCGTCACTTGCAAAAAGTTTTGCCATCGAGTCAGAAAAAAAAGCAAAGGCCATCCCTGCAATCATCAAAACGAGCACATAGAGATTAAAACTTGCAGCAAGAATTTCCCTGACCTCAGCCTTATGCTCGCTTGCAAATTTTACCATTGGCTGGAGGAAAATGGAATCGGAAAGGACACAAATGATAAGAAAAAGTGATTGAAACAGTGAGAACGCTGCCCATTCATTTGCGGGAAGAACAGCAATAACGATCAGGAGAATTGTGAAGCCGTTAAGAAATATTAACGACTTATCGGCGATTGCCCAGATCCCTGTACTAAGATGTTCGCGTAATTTCAAATCTGACTTGTATTTGATTTGTCATCTCCAAGGAGAATACCGATCGAATCCTTACTTTCTTCGCCGGCGCCTTGCGCATGTATGACGGAAAGAAATCATAATCAAGGACTTCTAACTCTGCTTCAATACCTGAAAGTTCAAACCGATACCGATTATCTCTAAAATCGTGGAGGGTAAATTTTGAAGGACCGATATTCTCTAAGCGCCACCTTGGATGAAAATGAAAATTCCATTCGAGTACCTGATCGGATTTTAGCTGAATATCATCATCTAAAATAAATTTACTTTCCATCAGAGTAAAAGCGCGAGAATGCTGTCCATGCCATTCACCATAGGATGCCACACCGACAATTTTTTCATTATTCAAGGAAAAGTGATCTATCCTTGCATTCGGCCTTACTTTTCTCCATCCAAAACTCCTTTTGGAAATTGCACCTGTATCACCTCCGATGATGAATCCATTGTGGTTATGAGCATTACGCTCTTTATCGCGCTCTTCAGGCGCACCATTATAAACGTATGTTCCCGGATCAACAAGGATATTTACTTCATCCAGGGCAAGTATGGGCGAAAGAAAATCGTCGTGAGCATGGGAGGAAAAACCGTTTCCTCCCCAGCCAAATTCTCCTGCTCGAACGAAGAAACAATTTTTCCCTAATCGCGCCGAGATATGCCGGGCTTTATCAAAGAAAGATTTTTTTTCTTCCGAAGTAATAGTATTCATACCGAATATGGTATTCTTCCAATGCATAGAAAGATTTATGGCTTTGCCAAAATCGCAATCCCCAAATTTTACCGGATCTCCGTCCGGCAAAAGAATAGAATTACGATAGATAAGCATCTGCTCAAAACGCATAGTTAATTCCTTTGCAAAGGTATCCCCTATTATATTGGCAGACCGCAAAGCTATATCTGTAAAATCGGTGACAAACGTATGATACCAGCCGGAAGACTCGCGGGTTGCACCATCAGAATATGTTTGCTCTAAAATAGAATCAGTCAAAATTTTCTTTGCGCGAAGACGAAAGAAGATTGCTTCAGGAAAATCGAAGAAAGACGTGAGGATATAAAGTCCTGCTGTTTCGCCAATAAGATGATTGGAACGAACGATCTTATCAGTAGACAGTTCGGCATTTAAATATGCCGCATGTTGCCAGATACTTTGCGCTACTATCTTGTTATTCGTAATATCAAATCCCGCAAGGAAGAGAATTCGAAGCGATGCAGCCCAACTAATAGCGCGGATGGCGATCTCAAGAGGGCTTGACCAATTAATACTTTCTCCAAAAGGATTATCCACTATCCATGACAATATTCTGCTCTCACATTCATCGGCATATTTTTTGTCTTTTGAAATATATGCTGCCTGAGCCAGAAGAGGAAGATACTTGAATCTGTTGATCTCCCAAACTATTTTCACATCTTGTGGCATTCCTGCCGAGTGTAGATGCGTCTCCTCGTAATGCCGTTTCTGCCAATATTTTTTTTCTATTGGGTCGTAATCCCAAACGTCCGGAATATTTTTCAGATGGTGGAGGAAAGTAAAAAAATAATTTTCATCGTTTAGCATTTCTTCGGCGCGCTCAATGATCGTATTGTGTTCTTTCTCTGAAACCTCAATATGACTGTCCATCGGCGGAATCAACATTGCTGATTCTGTGAAAGACTTATGCAATCGTTTTAGCCTCCTTTTTTTAGCCTCCTTTTCGACAATCAATCGGATCGTACCATCAAAGCCTAGTTTTTGGATGGAAAGTTTAAGGTTTTGAATGATGCTCATGAAATAGTTTTACCCAGACTTTTAAAAATTCGATTCGTCCCGCCAGCGAATTGCCTGCCATACATCGTTTTTCGTTACTCTAACCAAAGTAAATATGGCTCTGCCATCGACATGAAGAATATCACTTGGATTCAGTGTTATATCGAGTGAAAATGCACGTGTAATATCTTCTACGGTATCCGTACCGTTTCTATCAAGGATATCTCCCCAAAGCAGATTTAGTGATTCACTTGATGCGAAAAGAGAACCTGTTGTCTGCATTTCTTCGTCACGTCCCCATTCGAGATCGAGTCCACGATCATAATTGCGGTAACTGAAAACAAAATTCGGGGCAAGCAATTTACCGTAATAAGTCGTATCCTTAAAAAGGTACGCGTACCGGAATGCATCAAAAAATCCGCTATCGGTATGCGGATCTCCGAAGCTTTTCTGTGAAAGCGTATTATCGATAGCCGGGGCAAATGGATTACATGAAAGAACAAATGCTGCCCCCAAAAGAATAATTGGGAGTGACATATTCTTTCTAACCCGCTGCGTATGAACTAAATCCATCACGAACTGAGCTGTACTTTAAGATCGGTGAAGGTTTTCGAATTGCCAGATGAAGGAGCAAAATCAGACCAGTTGACGATGCGCCATTCTTTCGTTGCTTGTTCGGTTGTAACAAGAACGACGTGCAAAATCAATGAGCCGCTGATCGACGGCGGAATAGAAGACGCTGATGGTATGGGGAGCAGAATAAGATAGTCCGCCGTTATATCCGCACTATTCGAATTTGATTGGTTGATATTGATATTGCTCAATGTGACAGTAAGTCTCGGACTCGTCACAAGAGAAGAACTAAGTTTCGTCATGAAGTTCTGCTCGGATTGAATATTCCAAAGATCGAAAACGCTTCGCGAAGCAGCGTCAAGTCCTGAGCGGGGAGTGAAACTGAAGACCGGTTTATCACCTATTACAGACGAGTCTTTTGCGCCGATAAAACACTTTGTGTAATTCGTAGCATCGAGCACTTCGATCGTGCCTGTGAAATTATCTAGTAAATATTGTGGTGTTGCAGCAGGAGTCCAGATGAAAGTAGAACCGAGATCAGGCGCGGAGGGAATGCGGGTAGTAAAAAGGTCACAAGATAAAAGCGTGAACATCATCATCAAAATAATGACATATTGACCAATATAAGGACTTTGTTTTTTTCCCATAACTCCTCTGTCAATAATTTTACTCATCCTTCTTAGCAACGAGAAACAGCCGAGGAGAACTCCCGACATCGAAAGGATCTCCTAAATAATCGCCGAATTTTACTTTTATTGTTAGTCCGGCTTTAGCAAACATCCTCTCAAAATCATGTAATTTAAAAAGACGTACCGATTCATGGAATTCCTTCGAGACGGTACTGGAATGAATAATAATTTTTTTCTCAATACGACCATTGTTGATTTCTCTGAATTGTTCGACTCGTTCACCGGAAGAAAGAACTTTCTCGTCATGAGCCACAACTGTATTACAAAGCATAGCGGTATTGAAAAAATCTAATACAAAAAAACCATGCGGAATTAAACACTTCCCAACTCTTGTGATTACTTCTTCGTTTTGTTGATCATTTGCAAAATATCCGAAACTCGTAAACAGATTCATAATTAGGTTATAGCTCCCATCGAATGACCGCATGTCTTGTTCCTTAAAATTTATCTTCACTCCCTCTTTTGCGGCATTTCGTTTCGCTTCACGAATCAGAGAAACAGAGAGATCAATCCCTGTAATGTTCGTATAACCTCGTTTTGCAAGATTGATCGAGTGACGTCCTGCACCGCAGGCAAGATCGAGGATTTCTGCATCCTTTGTTATGCCGGTGAACTTCTCGATCAAATCAAGCGCCAATGATGCTTCTTCAGAATTACGATGGCGATAAAGCGTCAGATAGTGCTCATCGGCAAACCAATCCTCGTACCATTCATGTGCCATCAGACGAGCAGCCTTCCTTCCAAGGCTTTGGCAAGTGTGGCATCGTCAACAAATTCAAGATCGCTGCCGATGGGAATGCCTCGGGCAATACGAGTGATTCTCGGAACGATAGGATGTAGGAGTCTTGCAAGATAAAGTACCGTGGCTTCTCCTTCCACATTCGGATCGAGTGCAAGAATAATTTCCTTTACACCCTTTTCTTCATTTAATCGCAGAAGAAGCTCTCTGATTTTTAATTCATCGGGACCAATACCGTCAAGCGGTGAGAGTGAGCCACCCAGCACATGATAAAGCCCTTTGAATTCATTTGTCCGTTCGATGACAAGCACATCGTTCGGCTCTTCGACCACACAGATGATCGAGCGGTCGCGTTTGGAATTGCGGCAAATAGGACAGGGGTCTTCTTCCGTAATATTCGCGCAGATCGTACAGGTATGCACGCGCTTTTGCAATTCGCTAATGGCGTTGGCAAGCGATTCTACCTCGTGCGGGGGCTGCTTAAGTAAATAGAGCGCGAGCCGCTGCGCGGTCTTACGCCCAATAGTGGGAAGGCGCGAGAGTCGCTCGATAAGGGTTTCTAATGCAGGCGATGTATGGAGCAAGTGCTATGTATTAATGTTCGTTCGGTCAAGCGATCGGTGGAAATCCTGGCGGCAGCATCGATCGGGCCGCCTCGTTCATCCGCGATTCCGACAGCTCACGGGCATGTTCGAGCGCGCGGTTGACGGCGGCGACGATCAGATCTTCCAGCATTTCCGCATCGGTAGGGTCGATCGCTTCCTTCTCGATCTCCACTTTCACGATCTGCTGCTTACCGTTTGCCGTGACTTTCACCATTCCACCACCGGACTCCGCGCTTACTGTCAGCGAACTAAGTTCCTGTTGAACGCGCGCCATCCCTTCCTGAAGCTGCTGTAATTGTTCGAGCATCTTGCTCATTTCTTCTGCCATGATTTCTCGATTAGTTATTCCTCGAACTCGCTTTGAATGATTACTTCGCCGGTTTCCGGGTCGATCGTTACATGCAGCACATTCGGCCGGCAGCACACCTGACAGTCCTCGATGTAGGTCTGTGCCAGCCCCTGCGATTCATCGACAATAGTCTCGATCTCCTCGCCGCAGACAGCACAAACATAACTGGTAAGCATAGATTAGTAGAACACCGGTCAACCGGGATTTGTGCAACCAATGCAACTGTTAAACTCGAAACAACCTTGAAACGCTCTCCTACATGGACATCACACCCATCACCTACTTTACTCCGCTCGTAAAAGATTACCTTACCCGGTTCGACTCGGCGCCCATCCGCGATTATTTTTCCATTTCGCCTCATGCACCGCACGAGCAAATGGCCAAACTGATCGACGAGCGCCATGCCCGCGAACATGCGCTGCCAAAAACGCACCGGCCGGCTATCGTTCAGTCGATCCGCGAACTCCATTTTGCGCTCGGTGGCACAAATACGGCTGCGGAATCCAATCTCAAGCTGCTGGAATCACCCGATACGTGCGCCGTTGTGACAGGCCAGCAAGTAGGAATATTCGGTGGGCCACTTTATACGTTTTACAAGACGCTCACGTGTATCGCGCTCGCCAAGCGGCTCGGAGAGCAATTTCCCGGCCGGGCGTTCGTCCCCATTTTCTGGCTCGAAACAGAAGACCACGATCTTGAAGAGACCTCTTCCATCCATATACTCGATCAGGAATCCGAACTTCAGACGTTGAAATATATTCCGTCCGCTCTTGCCGAGGGCCAGAACATTACATTGTGGCGCAAACAGGTCGGCCCGCTTCCACTCGAAGAGGCGCCGCTTCGGGCGACGTTCGACGCGCTACGCGCCGCTCTTCCGCAGACGGACTTTACGAGCGATGTGCTTGCAACGATCGGGCGATGTTATGCTCCAGGCAGGAATTTCGGCAGAGCGTTCGCATCACTCATGCTCGAATATTTCGGCGACGATGGGCTTCTCCTCTTCGACGCAAGTTCCACTCCGATGAAGTCCCTCATTAAAGACCTTCTCTGGCGCGAGATCGAAACATCTCCACAGCTTTCCGAGAAGATCGTGCTGCGGTCGGCCCATCTCGAAGAAGTATATCACGCACAAGTTAAGCCACGGGCGCTTAATCTTTTCTATCTCGATGATAATGGCGACCGCCTACCAATTATCGAGCGCGAAAAAACGACCGATCAGACTGCGCGGACCTTCTTCCTCAAAGGCACTCGCCGATCATTTACCATCGAGGAGTTGCGGCATATACTCGAAGAGCACCCGGAGCGGTTCAGCCCGAACGTCGTGCTTCGGCCCTTATGTCAGGATACCTTGCTTCCAACGGTGGCTTATGTCGCCGGTCCTGGCGAAATCGCCTATTTCGCGCAGTTTAGCGCAGCCTATGAGTGGGCAGGACTTCCCATGCCGCTCATCGCTCCCCGGCTTAGCGCAACACTGATTGAAGAGCGATTCGAACGTATCTTCAAAAAATTCAAGATCGCGCCGGAAGATGTGCTTTCGGACGCTCACGGACGAGACCATGCGATGCTCGATAGTCTTATCGACTCCGAGCTTAATCCCACATTCGAGCGCGTATTAGAAGAAATAGACGGGTCCCTCGAATCGCTTCGCACGACCGTTCACCATGCAGACCCGACATTAGGAGGCGCACTAACGAACCTCAAGGGCAAATTACTTACGGCGGTCCGTGATTTTCACGGCAAAACTCTTTCCGCAGAACGAAAACGCCATTCGACCACAAAAGTCCAACTCGACAAGCTCTTTGCCGCTCTCCTGCCCGACGGCGAACTCCAGGAACGTGAGCTCAATCTCATTTATTTTCTGAATAAATATGGTCCGGACTTTCTTCAAACGCTGAAACAGATATTGGAACCGCTTGCTTTAGAAAGCCACGAACATCATCTCATCCACCTCAATCAGCTTTCTCCGGAGCCACTCCCTTCAACGGACGGCCAAGCGAGAACTTCCGATGCCACAAAGCCGTTAAGGGCTGTCCGGCTCAATTAGGAATTAGGAATTAAGAATTAAGAATTAAGAATTGGATTCCCTGCATCCTTACATTCTTAATTCTTCATTCCTAATTCTTAATTCTTCATTCTTAATTGAAACCTGCACCCGTAGCTCAATTGGATAGAGCATCTGACTACGGATCAGAAGGTTCGGGGTTCGAATCCCTGCGGGTGCACTTGCTTCAGTTAAAAATTGAGAATTAAGAGTGAAAAGTTAGGATTCCCATATTTTTAATTCTCAATTCTTAATTGAAACGAGCGCCTGTAGCTCAACTGGATAGAGCANNACTGAGTGAAGCATGAGGACGAAGTCCCCTCTTGTTAGAATTTTGCGGAACGTGCTCGGCGCCATCGGCGATCCGCTCCGCCGTATGCGGCATGAAGGTGAACTTCGCCGCGGAAGAATTACGCCCGAAGAACAAGCGCACGCAGCTAACTCCTGGTGGGGTGATGACAAACGGTGGTATCCCGCAGGCTACGAACCGCGCAAAAGCAACACTGTAATTCCTTTGATCGATGGCGAAAAATACTTTGCCTCTGTCGAAGCTGCTATGAACGGAGCGGAACGTTACATCTTCATCTCTTCCTGGTTAATGTCTCCCCATTTCCCACTAAATCATACTGACGATGTTCGAGCAATGGAGCCATCACGATTAGTCAATATTCTTGCGGAGGCAGCGAAGCGCGGTGTAATGGTGCGCATTCTGATTTGGAGCGGCGCGCGGCTCCTGCGCCAGCCAACGGAGAAAATTGCACAGGAAATGATCGCGCAAGTAAAGTTGCGGGCACCGGACGCAGACATTGTCGTGCTCTTCGATCATGCTGCAAAAATCACTCACACCATTCACGAGAAGACACTCAGCATCGATGGCCGAGTTGGATTCGTTGCTGGCTTGGACTTCACAACGCTCAAGGGGGACCGATGGGACACTACCCTACATCCCCTTCGTCGCGGACAAAATTGGCATGATGCCGGCCTCAGGGTGGAAGGCGAGATAGCGTTAGATGTTGACGATCTCTTTCGCAGGCGATTTCTGGCCACCGAAGCACGTTTGAAAGTAACAAGCACAGTGCTGCCCACTCCTCTGCCAGCCCTGGAGATAGTAAATTCGCAAGAAGCGCAACTTGTCATGACGATGCCGGGCAAACTCTACCCCTTCGAATCGGAGGGTGAATTCAGCATTCTGCACTTTTATCTCGAGGCCATTCGGGCGGCAAAACGGTTCATCTATATTGAAAATCAATTCCTGTGGTCGCCACACATTACCGACGCTCTGAAGGAAGCCATCACTCGAAATTCCGGCGCGGATAATCGATCGGCGAAGCCGTTCCGGATCGTTGTAGTCCTGCCAGCCCATGCGGATGCCGGGAAACTCGACAACGATCAGCATGTCGAAAATCTGAGAAATTTCGATGACAGCGAAGAAATATTCCACGCCTTCACACTCTATACCTCTGGCGTAACCGCCGGCCTTTCCCCCTTCCGGGCTGCTCCAGTTTACCTCCACGCCAAGATCATGATCGTGGACGACGAATGGATTACCGTAGGATCGGCAAATCTGAACGATCGTGGTCTTATTCGGGATGTCGAGTTAAATGTTGCTGTGAAAAATCCTGAAACAGCCAGGAATTTTCGAATCGCTCTTTGGGCAGAACATCTTCGAACCCCGGAAGCCGATATTGCAAAACTGGATCCGATCGACGCCATTGATTCTGCATGGATCGCTCATGCCGCGAGAAACAAAGCCCTCATGGCCGAAGGAAACAAACCGCTCCTGAGTGCCATCCACCGCTACGAAACAGGCCATATGCCGGGAACGTGGCTGATTGAGAAAATCGAGGATGTCGTGATCGAGCATTAGCCTTCGAAGCTGAGGGTTCGCGGTTCGAATCCGTGCAGGCGCACTTTTGATTGTCGCGGGAAGCGACTGCAACTCGATCTCGATCGAGCGGTCCACTTCAAACTGCTTCTTATTGGCTTTCCAGCGCGGAATACTTAAGAAAACGGGTGCTTAGGGCTCTCGCTCACTATTTGCCATTCTCTTCCCCGCCTTCCTCCCCGCCTTCCAAACCGGATGTAATATTCGATATTATGGAGTTACTTTAGATTACTCTGCGACCCTGGATGATTCGGATGAGCAACACAATAATGGCAACAACAAGCAGAATATGAATAAAGCCGCCCATCGTGAATGATGTGATCATTCCGAGAAGCCAGAGTACGAGTAAGATTACGATAATTGTTGTAAGCATAAGAATCTTCTTGAAAAAATGGTATGGTCCTTAAATATAAATAATTAGCCATTGGCGGATTTCGCCAATGGCTAACAACTAACGGTTACTTTATCGAACGACGGTCATCCGGCCATTCAGCCTGGTTGTTCCGGCCACCAGGGTATAGGTATAAACGCCTTGTGCAAGCCTTGCCACATCGAATGGAATGTCGTGCATCCCAGATTCGAATGTCTGCGATGTAACGCTGACCTGACGTCCGAGATTGTCAGTGACAATCAGCATAACATCGCTAGGAACGGGAAGCACGAAGTGAATCATTGTTTGATCGCTCACCGGATTCGGATAGTTCGAAACCGAATATCCATTCCCCGATGCTTCAGAAGGTACCGAAGCATTCGAGCCGATCGAAAATGGCTCCGAAGTTCTGGTCATACCCAGCGTGCTCGTGACACGGATAAACACCGGATTGTAATATCCCGTCATAGGTGTAACCCATGAAGTAGATGGTGATTCCGAAACCTGAACCGTTGCGATTGGGGTCCATGTGGCCGTATAATCGAGCGAATACTCGACCTCGACGGATGTGCCAATATCCGGAGTGTACGTCCAACCGATTCCGAGAGTCATATTATTTCCGATGTTGTTTTTACTATCCAACCCGCTCAAGGTGAGTGAATTGATCGAACCAACGCCTACCGTTACCGTGATCGTGAATAGTCCGCTGGTGCCGGTCACTCCATTGGCGTCCGTAATGCGGACGAGCGCCTGAGTCGTGGCTACATTCGGGACATTTGCCCAGAAATAGGATAGTGCATCGGAGTTAATAAAACCGATCAAATTCCAGCTTTCGCCGCCATTGAGTGAATACTCAAACTCCTTCTGCGAAGTGGTATTTGTTGCGACAAAGTTGATCTGATAGTTCTGCATACCGCCATCGACCAATTCTCCTGCCGCAGGATCAACGATAATAATACTACCAGGATTCGACTTTCTCGAGATAATAAAGAGGCCGCTTTTCCCTGTAATGCCACTCGCATCGGTAATGCGGATAATAGCCTGCGTCGAAGTGGTATCCGGAACATTCCAGCTATAAGTAAAGACGTCCGCGGAAATTGAGCCGATCGTTGTCCACGTCAGGCCGCCATTGAGCGATAGCTCAAAGGTCTTTCCTAAAGTAAGTCCTGTACCGGTCCAGGTGATCTGGTAGTTCTGTGTGCCTGCGAGGATCACCTCACCAAGTTCTGGATGGATGACAACGACCGCAGATACTTTGCTGGATACGATCGTAAAGAGACCGCTCTTGCCGGTAAGTCCGTTCGCATCGGTAATGCGCACCTGTGCCGTTGAGGACGTGGTATCCGGAACGTTCGGCCATGCGAAGGAAAAGGCATCCGAACTCGTGCTGCCGATCGTGTGCCATGTTAGTCCGCCATCGAGCGAATACTCGAAGGTTTTCTGTGTAGCGATACCATTGCCTGCAAACGTAATCTGGTAGTTTGCAGTCCCACCGAGAATCGTTTCTCCGTCGGCTGGCCGAATCACGATAATCACCGGTGTCTTGCTTGATTTGATCGTAAAGACGCCGCTTTTCCCTGTAATGCCGTTCGCATCGGTAATACGGATAACAGCCCGCGTCGAAGCAGTGTCCGGAACATTCCAGCTATGCGTGAAAACGTTCGCAGAAAGTGTGTCGATCGTTTTCCACGTCAGACCGCTATCGAGCGATAGCGCAAAGATCTTTCGTGAAGTAAGCCCAGTACCCGTCCAGGTGATCTGGTAATTTTGTGTTCCGCCGGTAATGATCTCAGCAAGCGCAGGATGAACGACGATAATCGCCGGTGTCTGGCTTGATTTGATCGTAAAGACGCCGCTCTTCCCCGTAATACCATTCGAATCGGTAATACGGATAACAGCCCGC
>PLXB01000004.1 GCA_003151215.1 Ignavibacteriota bacterium | reverse complement strand
TTCCAGTAAGAGCGAGAGTGTTAGCAACGAATTTGCTGTTGGATAGTACACTGGTTACCAATGTCCAGGTCACTCCATTGTCAGTGGAAACAATAATAGTATTAGCCGTTCCTGCGAAAAGAATCGTATCGTTTCCAGCAAAGCAATTAATAGAAGAGGCCCCTCCAAGTAAGCCCGGCGACCTCATCCATTGCGAGCGAATGTTTCCGGTGGTTACAAATAAGAAGATGAGAATGGCTGCTGACACACGACCCATACGAATCTCTTTCATAATATTCTCTATCTATTTCCCTATTACTGCAACTTTCCCAACCGACATCAACTCCCCACCCCGANNTTATAAATCTCGCGCGGGATTTTCGAGACATCCAGCGTTATTTGTCCCGAAGCTGAAAGTATGCCTGAGAGTACCTTGCGGCCAAGCACATCAATAAGACTGATGGAACGAGACGGATCGGCTGAGATGATGTTGAGATCCGCCATGGCCGGATTGGGGTATATCTGTGTTGCCGATATATTCGGATTGGATAATTTCACCTTCGATTCCACGCGCTCACCTCGCATAAGACGCCCTACACTACCTCGGATGGGATCGGTAACTATTATAATAGCATGGCCCTGAGGAGTTACCGTCACCCCTCCAATAAAGGGGGGATAGTTGCTGTCGCGAAGCACGGGATCCATTTCCCATGAGATCCCATGATTGTTGCTCATCCCTATGAGGTTGTGACCACTGTTACTAAGTCCTGCAACAAGAACATAATCACGATCGAGCGAAGACATGAATAGGCCCTGCATCGTGAAGGAGCTATCCAAACCAGGAACTTCCGTCCAATATTTCCCTCCATCGGTGCTCCACGTAAGGAGTAGACGTGGCCCCTTCCATGTGTGGTGAATTGAATCTCCCAGAAGCGAGTCTGTCAAATAGTGAATTCCATAGGCGACCAATGTATCCCTTCCCCTGAAATTACATCCAAGGATCATGCGGGTATGCATTGTGTCAAGTATCGCCAGTGAAGAATCCACTGATTGCCAGTTATCATAGGTCGTATAAATCTGACCAAACTCATATGTAATTGCACGGAACATGCCTTCACCATAAGAATAGCAAAAGTAGGGTGCAAGGGAATATGGTATCCAATCGCTTATCCCTGACCAATGTTCTCCACCATCGGTAGTTGTAAAGATGTCAGGGAGACCTTCAGCAAGGGCAATTCCTGTCATCGGATCAGAGAAGTGAATATTAAGGATTTTGCCGTTCCCAGGTTCTTCCCCCGTCAAACGTCCTGACAATGAGTCCCGTATCTCCGATACCAACCACATTGAGAGAATCGATTTGTTGGATTACCGTAATCTGGTTTTGGTTCTGTCCTATTTCAGGTGGCAATCCTGGGTCCTGCTCGGTCCATGTGAGACCACCATCATGACTTCGAGAAAACATAATATGGATTCTCGCTCCATAGAACGAATCGTTGATCGCAAAACCTGCAGCCGTACACTCTTCGCCATCCGAAGAAAGTGCCGTGAAGGCGTATCGGAAATGACCGTTCTGAGACTGATGTGTTGTATACCAATGCCAAACAAACTGTGCTCGTGCACCTAATGGGATCATCAGGCACGTGAGTGACGCCAACAGCAATGGTAATAAGAGATTCCGATTGTGTAGCATAATTAAAGGAACACTCTGCCGTCGCGAATGTCACTGCACTCGTCACTTCTGAAACGTCACCGATTCGGTTCTGGGAGAACCATCGTCTTTATGTTCAAAACTGAAATCAATTCTAATGATGGGGAAAGGAGACTTCCTGGCCTCAGCTAACTTCTGATAAATGAAACGTGATGAAGAATCCGCAGGAATATCTATGCTTTCTTTTTCTTCTCCGCTTGCCAGAAGGACTGCCATTCGTGGAATTGCTAAACCATTCTTCGACTCTGAAACCAGCTGCGTTACCTTAAAATGGCTGGGGGTTTGTTTTGATTGCTCGGAGTGGGTAGAATCAAAGCGAACCTTTCTAATCCGACTCTTACCTTCGAAGGAATCTATAGCCAAATTGAATACCGACTCACAAGGAAATGTGGCCCCATCCTGGGCCACAAAGTAGCCATAGAAAGTTCTGATTTCTTCATCTTTGGCAATGTCCCGATCAGCTCGAAATATAAAAGTCTTTTCCGTTACTGTCCAGTTGGCATTGTTATCCGTGTTCGATGTATTATATATAGGGCCAAAGCCTAATGGCAGAACACTGTAATGAAGTTGCTCTCCTTCACTTATGACTGGAGGAAACCATTTGAAGTAATATTTATCAGGGTCTTTGAATTTTAGATTAGCTCGTAAATTATCAGAATGTTTTTCCTTTTGAGCCAGGAATCCTGAAGCATTGAGCAAATCATAAACCGATTTGCCCAAAAGCGTATATCGTGGGAACAAGACAAATGGGACCTCTTCAAGGATTTCTTCTTTGGCTATGGATTCTGTAGCGAATACTCCGAATCCCTCTACGGGGGAAGATCGAACTTCGAGTCGTTTGCAGTTTGGTAAATTACTCATATATCTCTAATTATTTTCCGATTACCGCAATTTTCCCAACCGGGACTTGCGTACCATCTCGATCGATCACAACACTATAGACTCCGCGAGGAATTTTCGAAACATCCAACGTTACTTGCCCCGAAACGGAAAGCACACCCGAGAGCACCTTACGGCCAAGCACATCGATGATATGAATGGGCCGTGAGGGATTTGCGGAGATGATATTGAGATCGGTTGTTGCCGGATTTGGATAAATCTGTGTCAATCGAGTAGATTGGAAATCATTCATAGCTGGCCTCACAGATGAGACTATTTCTGAAAGCGGACGTTTCCAAACACCACCACTGGTCCGAAAATAGGAGCCTCCAGTCCCGGCGAAAAGAGTTGTGTTGTTAACTGCAAGAGACAGAATGGATTCATTCCTCAAACCGGTATTCGCCGGTTTCCAACTCGTGCCATTGTCCGTGGAAAGAAAAACACCTCCACTATCCATATTATAAATTCCGGCAAAGAGATTAGTCCCACTTGCTGCAAAACAGAATGGGACAATGCCATAATCGTCGGTATTGGGATTACTAGGTAGTCCAGCATTCGCCAGGCTCCAACTCGCTCCATTGTCTGTCGAACGATAAACACTGTCATTATCGATCTCAATAAAAAGAGTAGTGCCACATACGCTAAGAGCGTTAACCCTCAGGCGATTTTCCGGCAAGCCCGAATTCACGGGTATCCAACTTGTGCCGCTGTCGGTGGAGCGATAAAGATCAATATTATAGGTCCCAGCAAAGAGATTTGTGCCGGCAACTGCGAGAGATGAAATACCCAAAGTCATTAATCCCATCGCTACCCAGCTTGCACCGCTGTCGGTAGAACGATAGACCCCATTAGTTCCGGCAAAGAGATTTGAGCCGACGACAACAAGGGGCCCGACATACAAAGCCCCTCCTGTCAAGCCGATATTTACTGGTGTCCACCTTGTGCCGTCATTCGTGGAGCAATAGACACCGCTACCATTCGTCCCAGCAAAGAG
>PLXB01000333.1 GCA_003151215.1 Ignavibacteriota bacterium | reverse complement strand
CCATCCGCAACGGGAAAAGGAAGAAGGATTCCAGATACTACATTTTGAGCATTGGAAGCGGTGCAAAAAATAAGAAGAAATAAAAATACGAAACGCTTCATTTAATTAGGTGTTATTTGACCTTGCCCGACAAATATATACCATATATTGTTAGTGCCGTCATTCTTTTGGAATTCAACTTCAACTCTATCTTGTCCGGTATTGCTTTGCCAATAACCGCCAGTCCCAGCCGTTGAATGTTGCCCCGCCCAATATACAATAGTAGTCGCTGGTTGTGCGAGCTTCCATCCGTTAGCAGTCGTTGGGTCGCCCTGCAATCCTATTCTTTGCCCGATAGTAGCAGAGGCTGGGAGCGTGACAACGCAACGGGAAGCCTTATTCGTATAATATAAATTATTTACTGCTGCCGTTTGATCTGCCGTGATCGTAGAGTATGTATAACCTCCGCCCGAAGCCGCTTGAAATGACGGAACTGACGATGCCCCGTTTGAAGTAAGAACGAAACCAGCTGTGGAAAGCCCCGTACTTGCAACTTGCACCGCTCCTGTCGCCGTTGTCCCCGCACATATCGGAGCATAGGCAGTTGTCATTGTAGTAACCCCAGTACCGCCATTCGTAACCGTCAATGTTCCGGTTATAGTTGATGTTGTCAGTGCGACGGTAAATCCTGCTCCGGTTGCACCGCCTGTTAATGTGCCAACGCTTGTCAGCGAAGAAGCTGTTACTCCCGAACCGAGAGTATTGTTTGTAAGAACATTTGTTGCATTTATCTGATATGTTGAGCCGGAAGGAAGATTAAAAATGCTCGGTGTCATTGTTGCTATTGTTCCGAGTGCTGTACTATTGGCAGCCCTGAAAACGATCTGCCCTATACGTCCGGCATCAGTGGCAACATTCCACGTACCCTGAATCTCAGCGATATTTCTATCCGCCGTCGTTGAGGATTGACCGTTAAGAAGTAACCCTGTCCCGAAATTTGCAGCAGCACTCCCAGAAGAGTTCTGAGTGAGGGTAACAATATCAACTACGGTATTCGTATTTGAAGTAGATTGCTTTATCGCTGTACCCGCCGTCCAGTTCGTTCCATCGGAGATAAGGATATTTCCAGACGTAGAAGGTTCGGCAAGCGTCGCAGTGCTCCAAACGGGATCGGCAGAGGCTCCCTGAGATTTGAACCATTGACCTGTTGAACCTGCTGCCGTTATAGCTACATTACTCGCGCCCTCACCGATAATAACACCATGAGCAGTGAGCGTTGCAAGCCCTGTTCCACCATAGGGAACTCCGACGGCTGCGGCATTCCATGTGCCGCTCGTTATCGTTCCTAAAGTCGTAAAGGTATTAGCAAGGAATACGTTCCAGTCGGCAGGTTTTAGTCCTGCAACCGCACCGGAACCTTGCGCGAAAACGTTAGCCGCAAAAAGCAAAGCGATAAAAATAAGTATTTTTTTCATCTGATTGTAAATAATAAAATCGTAAGAATAAAAATCAAACCGATATAAAATCTGTCTCTCCACCTGACCTCTGCTCTCGCCTCTTCGGCAAGATTCATAAGCCCTTCATTGGTTCTGTCTGCAATGTCTCTTTCTAATTTCATGGACTCGCGTAATACGTTTATCGTTGCATCCCGCGCTTCAACTTCTCCCTGAATCCTGATAATCATATTCGATTGTGCGACTGTTACCGAATCGCATACTAAAAGATTATCAAAGAGCCGCTTATTCAGCGTATCGCATTGAGCACGAAGGGTGGAAGTGAAGCATAGAAAGATTACGACTAATCCCAGTCGCATCCGTATGTTACTGCCTGCCATAGTCCGCCTCCTAAAGAAATTAAATCGCATCCGTCGTTTGGATTTGTAGAAAATAAATGTCCCGTTATCCCAAATGTTGTCGCTTGTCCGCTTATGCTACCCGCGATAACGATTTGCTCGTTTGATCTTTGAGTAATCGTCCATCCGCCGATACCGTACCCTCTGATTGAAATAGGATCACCGAGAGATGAAGAGGCTGGAAGAGCAAAAAGAATCAACGATGAAGAGTCCGGCTTGTAAGCATTATCCGCGACCATCGTAACGCTAACCGTTGTGTCATTCCATGTCAATCCACTGTTATCCCCTGGGTCTCCTTTTGCTCCTTTATTAATCCAACCCGTGAAGTTTCTTTTTGAATTAATAACAATTGCAAATTCTCCATTTTGTCCAATGACGTTTCGGAATCCATTCTTTTGATTTATAACTATTGAATACGGTATCATCTGCTTATAATTTGAACATCTCCAATGATGAATGTTTCAATTTTTCCCGATGGATTAGTCCAATATAAAGAAACGCAAGCTTTATCACTTCCCCCTAAAGCTGTAATAATATTTGCAGCAGAAGCGGTAAAACTGTATTTGAAAATCCCTTGCGTAATCCAAGCAAAAGTCAGAGCAATCAAGAGCGTAGCAGGTGTTCCGTCTGAGCTCGTTGTNNACCAGCTAATGTTTGTATAGCTTGTACCGTCTAATGTCCCCGCCACTTGCCCGCCAGTCCCTGGATTTATTCCATCAATAGGAATCGAGAATTGATTTGCACTGATTCTCGTTGCAGTAAAATTTCCCTCTGTTGCATCTATACCGTCACTTCCTGAATGATTTGTTATGAGAATTTTATCCCCTGTCTGTATCGTATTATTCCTCGTCGTTGTAAGGATGCACGGATTCCCGCCATCACTGGAAAGGACTTCCCAACTGACATTTGTTGTTTGGAAATCCCACTCCAAATCGTCTTTGAGAATTATTGGATTAAAAATAAAACTACTCATGTATGTTTATCCTTTAATCTTTTAATTTTATGGGTTTACGTCTGCGATTTTTGTTGCGTCTTTAGTTGGGTCGTTTGTAGCTTTAGCTCCAATACCTGTCGTATTATATGCTTTCACTACCAACCCAATCGCAGTCGAGACGACGATGGTAGCAATTCCTTTCACAGAAAATACCATCGTCCCCCTATCCCAAGCATCAACTAACGCCAAGGCAATACCCCCTAAGAATCCAACAATTTTAGGGAGCCAATTTGCACCGAGAATATTTTTCATTCTTTCTCTTTAGAGTGAAGAAAATCAAAAAATGTCGTCCGTTTTTTAGACGGAATAAGCAAGAATGCGACGAAGGCAACTACGCCAGCAATCGGAATAATAATAGCAAACATTTTATTTCCCAGCTGCTGCTATATCAGTCTGCCAAGCAACTATCGTAGCCTCAGATTGGTCAAGCAGAAGTTTCGTTTGTTCAAGTGCGTTCTTGTACTTGACTAAGAGGGATTCAACGCCCGTTATTGCATTGTCGAGAGTGTCTTTTATCTGTGCAGCCGTCACGTTCTTTCCAGCCGCGATGTCCGCTTTCACGGATTCAAGAAAAGGTGCGAATGCTGGCTCAAAGGTTTCAATGAGCGTTATGATGGTATTAAGAATTGGGTTCATTTGATTTGTTAATTTTATGAATGTAAAAAAAAAGCTACTGAAATAATTGTTAAAACAAAAAGTATCATTCCGAAGAAAAGAAAGAGCATCACCGCTGGAATTGCTACGGCGAGCAGATTCCCGAGCGGCGGGTTGCCATTAATGGTATTATAATAACTTCCTCCATCGCCATAGATAAGTTTACCAAAGAGTAAATCTATTTTTCTGTAAATCCATTTCATGACTTCGATAATTTCATCAAGGTAATATCAGTCANNCGTCAATGGTATATCTTTCGTAAAAAAGAAAACGACAAGTGCCGCCAGAAAGATGAACCAAGCAAGAATTGCCCAAATATTATTCATTTCTATTATTTATGTTGTGCCTGCATCAGGCATTAAAGGCTCGACTGTTGATATATCCTCTATTATGGATTGAGACGATAACACCTTTTTTGCTGTAATAAGTCTCTCCGTTCTTCCTTCGATTCCATTAAGACCCCCGTTGATTTTTCTTGTGATAGTCATAATATCATCCTTGTCGGCAAAGATGTTCAGAGAATGGCTGTCCCAGAAATAACCCGCAGAATCCACGCAATACGGTAATTCTGCCAAGAGCGTTGGATTGTCTTCCAAATCCATCTTAACCGAATCACCATACATACGATAATTCGCTCTTCCGGTAATTTGAATAAATCCTCTACCTTTATACCTCTTCCCGTCACCTACAAACATATTCCCTAAATCAGCGCGATTTTCGTAAGCCTGCCCACTGGCAAGCTCTTCGGTATAAATAAGAGAGCCTGATTCGTACCCAACCTGAGCTAAGAAATGCGCTTGTCTGAGTGGCGTGTCAATTGCATATTTCTGCATCACATCGTTGAATGCAGAGAGATACTTTGCCGCGTTTGCGTCAGAGCAGAGTGTACAATCCTTTAGCTGTTCAAGTGTCATCTATCTAAAATCTCATCCAATCTGTTAAAAATCATTCGTGTCGTATCAGAATTATGCTGCCTTTGCCAAAAGCGCATTATAGAATCCTTATCTGATTTTCTCTCTAAATTTGTCACTCTTCCGTTGATAGTTGGCACGTCTCCGATACTTATTACAATCTGAAATATATGAATACCCAGAGCTTCAAGTGCCCCCCATGCTACTCCAATTGAGCCTATTAATGTGCAAATCAAGATCACTCTTTTAATCTTTTGCGTCTGTCTGTCAAACCAACCCTTTCTTGCTCTTGGTTCAATCGGCTCTTTCTTATGTATCGTTTTAGACATTATTGGGCTTGCCAGTTTTTTAAGGTCTCCTTAATATCATCGACAGAAGACCCAATACTTTCGATTCTTCCCATCACTCGCTCTAATTTTGTATCAACGATATGTTCGACATCTTCTCGCGAGGTCTTCGAATCAGCAAAACGTGTAATGGTAATAATGCCTCCAATGATAGAAATTATGATTGTGACCATAATTCCAGGACTCATTTTTACATTAAGATTTACTCCCTTTTTAGAAGTTTCCTCTATTATTTCATCGGTACTCATCGTGCTTTTCCTTCCAATGACTTTCCTGATAAAGAATTATTAATGATAAAGCATCCGTAGGACGTTTGCCAATTTCTGGCAGTATTCTGCTTTTTCTGCCCCACCGATACGGCATCAATTCTGCAATCTAATCCATTCTCTTTATCTGTCACGCCAGGAGTGACCGAGCCATCTTTATTCACTTGTGAAGATGTTGTGCTGCAAACTCTTATAAGGCACAAATGACGAACGGGGAAATCCCATTGCGGAAGCGCGAAGGCTACCTGTGAGTTATCTCCGTGACGGACGACGGTCGTCGTTACGACACGGTGCGCGAATCCCTCAAGCGGCTCATCATAAATAGCTCCGAGAAATAAGTTGCTGCCCGAAGGAATATCACCATATATATTTACCGGAAGCGGTGTTTTGGCTGGTAGCATATAGCCTAAATCAAAATAAAGAATATACTCTCCGCTTGTCGGTGTCGAACTCGGTAAGATCGCAAACTGTCCGTCGAGCGATGAAGCATTCAGATAATCAGGAACCGTCTCCATTCCACCAACAGAAGGAATGAATCTCTCTTGTGCTATCGCGCTCCATGCAAAAAAGCAGAACAATAAAGCAAATAATGTTTTCATATACCCTCCTTTTAAAAAAAAGTCTTTATCTTGATGTCGAAAAGATGGTTTTAGANNTAAGAATCCCACCGCCGCCTCGACTTGAAGAATGCCGATTGCGCCCAGTCCTGTCCCCGCATTCGCCCGTAACTCAAAATGTCCAAATCCAAACTGACGTGAGGCAGTTGGATTTTTTACAATAAGCGTATCAAAATAAAAGTCAAATCTTGGCTCCAAAAGCACGCTGTTCTTGCAGTCTGCAAACCCTGTTACATGGACAAAACCCTCGCGCTCAAGAAAATACCAATGTCCGTTCACCTTGATCGAATCACTGACAGATACAGAGTCTTTGGAATCATACCAGAAGGCATCTTTCTGAGCAAAAGCTGACGTGAAGAATACAATTATAAAAAATAGAACTTTCATTCTAACCCGTGTATCTTTCTTAATGAATCTATTTCTTTTTTTTGTTGCGGCGTTAGCTCTGAATCACCTATTATCAAGTCTGGTTGTTTGACGATTATCTTAAACGACGATGAATCTGTATTTGCCAGATTATTACATCCTTGCAATTGTTTCGCTGGAAATACATTCCCTATCAGATAACCGATTATCAACGCCAGAAAAAACTTCGCTACAAAAAGCCCTAATTTTGCCCAACTAAAATCTGCTTTTAAGTTCATTTGGCAAATAAGACAGGGTGAATTTCTTTGAAATTTCTTATTCTATGCGGCGAAGGCGAATGAAACTTGTCTTGAAATTCCAAGCCCGTAACAGTTATTCTGTCCCCAACCTTCTTCCCTAAAATAAATGCCCTGACTTTAGTAAAATTTTCTATATAAGGAGATTCTTTCGCGTATTTGTCGGCAGGGCTCACAAACTCAGTCGCTACTGTTGAGTCCTTGCATGATACGTCACTTATTTCAACATGATAATCTCCGTCCGCTTCCAGAGATTTACGAATTATCTTTCCCGTCATTTGGATTAGAACTTTCTCACTTGGAAGCCTTACCGTCTGATTCCCAACTTTTATAAGCGGGAGTTTTTCTAAATCAGCGACAGTGATTTTCT
>PLXB01000096.1 GCA_003151215.1 Ignavibacteriota bacterium | reverse complement strand
TCGTTATCGCAGGGCATTTCACCATCATGTGTACCTCCCTCTACCTTCATCGTTCTCTGACTCATGGAAGCGTTACTTTTTCACCCGTCGCTGCTTTCCCAATGCGCGTCTGGCTCTGGCTTTTTACAGGAATGTCTGCGAAGCAATGGGTTGCCGTTCATCGCAAGCACCATGCTTTCGTTGATACGGAGAATGATCCGCATTCTCCTGTCATTCACGGTTGGGCAGCCATACTTTTTGGCGGTGTAATGTACTACCGGAAAGCCTATGGCGATCCGGAAACAGTGAAGCAATATGCGAAGGGTTGGAAAGATGATTTCTTCGAAAAGTATATTTTCGTCCCGCTTAAATACGGAGGACCGGTTCTTCTTTATTTTATCACTGCACAAATATTTGGGTATGTGCCGGCATTGCTCGTATGGGCAGGCTTAGTGCTTTGGGTTCCGTTCTGGGCAGCCGGAGTTGTTAATGGTTTAGGTCATACCATTGGCTATCGCAATTTTAAGGTCCCCGACGCAAGCACAAACATCGTACCATTCGGTATTCTTCTTTCCGGTGAAGAGCTCCATAACAATCATCACAAACTTCCTTCGAGCGCCAAATTCTCCGTGAAGTGGTATGAATTCGATATGGGATGGGTTTATATTTCAATTTTGAGGTTCTTTCATTTGGCAAAGCTAAGGACTGCGTAATCGGGTTTATCGGGAAACAGAATGGTTTTGTTGGGTCAGGCAATGCCTGACCCTTTTTCTTTTTCATAATGCATCCTTGGGCGAGGCAAATGCCCTTACAATCTCATTCTCATCAGGACAATTATTTAGCAATCGCTCCTGTTCTACCACCGAAAGTGCTATTTTTGCATGGTGGCATTTGCCCCATTTTATCTTCATGAGCTTTCCGACACAACTTACCGTTCTGCGAATACTGCTTGCACCGGTATTTTTCGTGCTCTTTGCAGTGATCGAGCCAACGCCGTATCTATGGGCGGCTTTGGTATTTGTTATTGCAGCACTTTCCGATTGGTACGATGGCTACTTCGCCAGACTCTGGAAGCTTAGTACTCCGATGGGGGCGTTTCTCGATCCTCTTGCGGATAAATTTTTAACGATTGCTGCCTTTATTGCTTTTGCATCCAGAGGCTTAATTCCTGAATGGACTGTTGCAATCATCATCGCACGTGATATTTATGCCACGCTTTTCCGGATTCTTGCAAGTTCAATTAATCAACCTATTAAAACGAGTTCGCTCGCGAAGTACAAAACTTTTTTCCAAATGTCCTACATCTGCTATGTTCTGATTGGTGTGATATTGAATAGCGGAACATTTGGAGTTACGGCTATCGGATACGGATCGGCGATGATAAACGAGAACATACTCTATTGGGCAATATTCGGGATCACTATGTTGACGCTTCTGACTTCGATCCAGTATACGTACGAGAATGCACATGTTTTCAGATTAGTGTTCCGCAGATACATTTTCAAACGCTCTTCGCAAGAGCTTTCCTAATTTCCCGGCATGTCATTCGACCCTATTGCAAAAGCCCGGTCGCGCTTATGGGCTGTTCCGAATGTTTCGTTTAAGCATGTCCCTACATGGTCATTGGCAATCGGCACATTCGGTTTCATTGGATTTTCTCCGGTTGCATCCGGCACCGTCGGAAGTGCTGCAGGCGCACTGCTTTACTACTTCATTCCTCTCCTGCAAAATAATTGGGCACTCGCCGTCTTTTCACTCATCATTTTTGTCGCCGGAACAGTAGCGACTGACGTGATAGAATTAAAACTCGGTGAGCATGATCCGGGTATTGTTGTTATCGATGAAGTCCTCGGGCAATGGGTTTCGCTTTTCTCACTGTGGTATATCGGCGATCCGATTTTTATCATTACTGCATTTATTTTTTTTCGTCTCTTTGATATTCTTAAACTCTATCCGGCATCTATTTTTGAGAAAAGATTTGGGGGAACAAGCGTTATGCTTGATGATGTCGCAGCAGGAGTCTATGCTAATATTTGTGCGCATTTGACGACATTGGCAATAAAATCAATCTGGTGAAAGCAGAAATACTCTCTATAGGCGACGAACTGTTGATCGGACAGGTCATTAATTCGAATGCTGCATTTATATCTCAGCATTTAAATGCGATTGGGATCGAAGTCTCGAAAGTGTCAACGATAGGCGATAACGAGCGGGAAATTCTTCTTGCGATGAAAGATGCATGGTCGAATGCAGACGTCGTTATAGCAACGGGCGGGTTAGGTCCTACTCATGACGATATTTCCAAACATGTCGTTGCAAAATTTTTCAGGAAGAAACTTATTCTCGATAAGAAAACCCTTGCTCATGTCCGTTCAAGATTTCGCGCATTCGGAATTAAGAAAATGCCTGAAGTCAATATCGGGCAGGCAATGATTCCGCAGGGTTTCATAGCGCTTCGTAACGATAAAGGCACTGCTCCTGGATTGCTTTTTCATCAAAAGAAAAAGACATTTGTCATTCTTCCCGGTGTGCCGCACGAAATGTCCTGGTTGATGAGTAAATGGGTAATACCGGAATTTCGAAGACTCTATAAGAAGAAACTTGGGGCTGCAATTATTCATCGTACTTTGCATACGGCGGGCATTGGCGAATCAATGCTTGCAGAACGGATCGGCGATGTGAAGGAATTTTTAGAGAAAGGCGCAACACTTGCGTATCTACCGAAAACATCAGGAGTACGGATGAGAATATCCGTCAAAGATGTGTCCGAGAAAAAAGCAAAAGAAAAAGTTGCCCGTATTGAAAAATATATTCGGCAGAGAGCCGGCGGTTTTATTTACGGCTCAGGAGATCAAACACTGGAACAAGTAATATTTAAATTATTGAAATCACGGAAAGCAACCCTTGCTACTGCCGAAAGCTGCACAGGGGGAATGCTTTCAATGCGAATAACGAATGTACCCGGCTCAT
>PLXB01000005.1 GCA_003151215.1 Ignavibacteriota bacterium | reverse complement strand
CAAATCCTTTAACAACTACGTCTAAGGTCGGTATTCAGGTATCTTCAGGCATTTCAAACCCGTTGGAAGTAGCGGGGGCAACACTCATTGGCTCTGGCTTCGCTGGCACTTCAACTACGGGGCCAACAAATGGTCTCTCCGTTCAAGGGTGGACTGGTATTGGGACAATTAGTCCGCTCGCTCTACTTAACCTATACTCTCTATCCACAAACGGGGACCAAACCGTTTTTCGACTCCAGTCTGCAACAAACACTCAAGGATTTGGAAAGGGGCAGATAGAGTTCTGGAGCAATGCCCATTCGGATCCCAATGAATGGCGACCTGGCCTCATATATTCGACTGACTTCGGCGGTTATCGTGGAGGGCTCGCTTTTGCGATTAATGGTAACGGCTCCTTACAAAAGACGAATATCATCGAAAAGATGCGTATCGTCAATGAGGGCGTTGGTATAAATACGTCTACTCCCTCTCAGGCATTAGACATCGTAGGAAACCTAAAGTTTAGCCAAGCTTTAATGCCAAACAATGACCCTGGTTCAACAGGGAAAATCTTAGTCTCGCAAGGCGCGAGTACTGCCCCACTCTGGTCAGATCCAAATGGTATTGCTTGGCTTTTAAAGGGCAATTCAAGTACCGATACGACAGTCAACTTCCTTGGAACGACTGATAACCATGCTATTATGTTCCGTACAGAGGACACCATACGTGGAGCGTTCCTTAAAGAAGGAAATTTTAGAATTGGAGATGTAAGTACTACCGGGACAAGGGTTCCGGCGAATCAATATCCACCCTATGAAAATGGAATATTATTCTCCGGAAGCGTCCTTGAAACTGGATATGACAAGGACAATAGTGATCCACTATGGATTGCCAGAGTCAATTATGGTGTCGACAAGTCAGAACTCCGGGTGATGATTGGTGATAATGCCGCTACAACGCCACACGATGATTTTATCTCAATGGGAGGAGGTGAAGCGGTAGGAACAGCATTCGAGCAGGTCCCCGCAGTAAGGATTGAGGGAGGGGGTAGTACCGGGTTCGGCACGATCCCCGCTTATAATACGACTCCAAGAATTCCACCAGCATCATGGACACCAGGAAACAGAGTTGATATTCTTCGTGGTAATACAGCTGGTTTGCCAGGGCCGGCTGATGTCATTCCCCTCAACTCAAGTGGCCAACCTGTATTAACTCCTAGTAATGTAAGCGGTTTAAGGCTCGCTGATCTTGCGGGAGCTACTCCGGCAGCTTCGAACGGCATGGTGTTATCAATTAACCCAGCTACTGGCGACGTTATCCTGAGGTATTGCTGCACTGCTGCTGAGCAGCATGACGGCGGAGATGCTGATGGTGAAACGATTGCTACACTCTCCGCAAAAATCAGCGAGCTCGAAGCGGAGATCAAAAATCTAAAATATGCAGTATCGACTACATCTTCGACTTTACCGATTGCTATAGAACCAAACGGTGAAAACCAGAGCATTCAATTCTTTCAAAATGATCCTAACCCTTTTAGCGAATCAACCAGCATTTCATATTTTTTACCGATGAATATTATGCAAGCAGCACTGGTTGTAACAGATCAGCTTGGTCACAATGTATACACTCAGTTAATTGATGGTCGAGGTAATGGTAGCTTGACAGTAGGAGCTTCAATGCTCAGATCAGGTACTTACCTCTATTCCATTGTTGCTGATGGAATGCACTATGCGGCCAAGAAAATGACGGTGATTAAGTAAGGATACCTATTCCCATATTAGCCGAGGGCATGCCCTCGGCTAATATGACATTAACTAAATGTCTTCAATCTTTAAATGCGTGTCAGCCTTTTGAAAATTTCCATGACCTGGCCACGCGTGATAATTTTTAGATTATATATTTGTACCGTATTCGTTTATCTGACCACAGCGTTGCTTCGCCCGGCAGTGGCTCAGAATATACCATATAACGTTGTACTTGCCCCCCTTTCATTAGCCGCAACAGACACCAATGCCCTATTCCCATTGACTTATCGCAATGGGCATGGCATCCCTTCGGTCATTGACTCTACCGATGGGTCTAATATTATCGCGGGCGACACAGGATCGGGGATCATTTCACATATTTGGGGTACGATAGGCGACCCGGACTCCACAACTTTTGTCTGTATCTGGGTGGATGGCAGCCTCATTCGATCAGGAACGTTCAGAAGTATTTTCGAACAACCAAACGGCATCTTTGCACCGCCATTTGATTCAATTTCCTCTGGAGGTTTTTTCTGCGATGTCCAGCTTCCTTATCAGCGAAATTTTCGGATTACCTATAAATCTCCTGGTAATAATTTATTCTATGCAATTGCATGGCGAAGGCTTCCGAGTGCAGAGGTTGGATTCAGTGCTGCAAACCCTTCTCAGGAGCTTATAGACCTCCAAAATAAGGCGGGGCAAATTACCGAGGGAAGAGCATGGGGGGATAATTGGCGTCTTCAACTTGATACGGCAATAACTATAGGCCCAGCTTCCTCTTCCACCATTTGGGATGTGCATGGATCGCACATCATCAGAAATTTATCTATCAAACCTTCTGCATGGAGTGATTCATGGGATTCACTCTGGCTACAGATTTTCTGGGACGGTTCGGATTCGGCATCAGTCTCAGCGCCTCTGGCGGATTTCTTCGGCCAGGGCGCAGGCTTTGTGAATATCAATTCGTTGCCAATTTCCTCCTCACAAACTGATGGTTTCCATATCTACTTCCCCATGCCATTCGGAAAAAGAGCCCGGATAGTATGTATTAATAGATCCAGTCAGCCTATTGGCATTGTCTCGGGCATTGCTTTGCAGGATACCTCGATTGATATACATACCACTGGATACTTTCACGGAGTATTTAGCGAGACGAGCCCTACCCGATACGGCGTCTATCATCCTGTGCTGCATTGGAAAGGAGCAGGCCGTTTGGTTGGGCTTAATATGTCAATCCCAGGCAACCAATACTCATGTGCTCTTGAGGGAGATCCTGCCTTTACGATAGATTCTAATCCAGCACTATCCTTTCGATACACCGGCACAGAGGACTACTTCGATGGTGGCTGGTATTTTTCGGATGGTGAATTTTCACATCCTTTCGCCGGATGCACGCAGAAGTGGTACAGCTTTTACCGTTTTCACATATTAGATGCCATCGACTTTCGAAAGTCAATCGACTTCATTTTTCAGCACGGAAATAATAATGACGTGCATTGTGACTACCGGACAGTCGCGTATTTTTATTCAAGTTGGTCACCGTGCTGGGTGGACGGGGATTCCGTAGTCATTGGTGATTCATTTGTCTTCCATGCTTCTTCATACCTACCATTGCAATCACTGAGAGTTAGCCTCGGCTCAAACGTCATCGGTGAAGTTCAATGTGACTCGGAAGGGAAAGTTATAGCTACCCTCCAAATTCCATCTTCAATTCAGGCTGGAGACTATAATCTGACCGTGAATGGAGTCTCGAGCGAGACAACAATTCATGCTTTGAATAGCTTGGTAGTGAGAGTGTATTGTGACTCGAGTAATTTATCAATATCTCCAGGTGACAGTCTGTCTCTTATGGGATGGGGATTTACGAATAGTCCAGTAAGCTCTTTCTATATTGGTGATGTGGAAGCTCCGCTTCGAAGTTGGTATAGAGACTTAAAAGGGGAAGTTCATGCAATGGTTCTTATTCCAAATTTATCTGCAGGAGCATACGCGCTATCCATCAGAACTTCCGGGAATGAAGTTGTTTCACCCGATACTGTACACGTGACCTCTCGCGTTTGGAAAGAAGCTGAAGATTTGCACATCGAAAGTACATTAAGCGGAACAGTCTCAACGATGAACCTTTGCCCATGGTGGAACGCGCGATGGAGCAAGCAGGAAGTGGTTCAATTTTCTCCAGACACCGTAGGAGGCTACTTTGAATTAAATTTTACTCTTCCTGACTCCGGTATTTATACGCTCGCTCTCCATGGTGCTTATGGTCATAATTATGGGAAATATGGTATTAGCATAGACGGCATGTACTTGCTGGACATAGACGGATACCGAGTTGCTGATGATCCGCCAGTTCCAGATGTCCAAGGAACCGCAAAGATACTCTTGAATTCCGGCTCTCACATTATGCGTCTAACATACTTAGGTGTTGATAATGGCGCATCTGGAAATCTTCTTTGGCTGGATGCCATCGAACTTAATCCGCAAGAATCGAATAATGTCTTTCAGGACGACGCCTCTTTATCTGCGAGCGTTCGTATTTATCCAAATCCCCTCTCCGGGTTATCTTCTACTACGGTTGTTGTCACACTCACCGGCGAAAAATATCGATTCCTTTCAGGAGATATATCTATACGGCTCTATCATGTTATGGGGCGGCCTTGTGAGACAGCTCTGAACGGGAAAGTGCTTAATGGAGAATTTCACAGTGCTATGTCAGCGAACGATTTCTTGCCAGGGACCTACTTCGTTCGAGCTCTGATCTCTGTTGACGATGGCCAAACACTCGAACTTCCAATCGTTTCGCTGGTAATAGAGTAGATAATCAGCTTTCTGATTGGTTCGACAATATCATCGTGTCAACTTTTTATCAGGCGGTGAGTGTTAATTTTTCTTCGATTTATAAAAGGAGCTTGAAAACACATGCCATTTCCATACGCATCTTGTTGCGCGACAATAGACCTGCAGAATGACCTATAAACATTACCCAAACCGCCCTCAGAAGTTAACGAAAGAATTTATCGAACAAGAGTTTGCCAAGCTGACTGGCCGGCTGGAAGCAGCCGAACAATCGAATTCCTCGGAGGCGTGGATCGCGCTATACGGCGAATGGAATGCGCTACAAGCTTATATCTCCGGAGAAGCCAGCCGTATCAGCTACGCCCATTCGAAGGACATGAAAAATAAGGAATGGGACGAGGCCGATAAGTATCTTCGGGAAGAAGTCGTACCCGCAAGCGATGCCGGGAATTCGACAATGCTCGAGGCAATGCTCAAAAGCAAGCATAAGAATGCAATCGGAAAGCATTACGGTCCTTATCTCATCGAGGCTTTGAACACAGCCGTCGAGCCACTCGCGCCGGTGAACTCGGATTTGCGTGTGAAGGTCAGCGCTCTTGCCGATCAGTATGACAAGCT
>PLXB01000199.1 GCA_003151215.1 Ignavibacteriota bacterium | reverse complement strand
AAACTCGGATACCTTCGTGCATTGGGCTCGAAAGACGTTCGCAGAAAGACGACCTAAACTTCCTGTCGGAGCGTTCTTTTATCTATGCTCCGTTCGCTTTATATTAAAAACTATGCTCTGATCGAAGAGATCACGGTCAAATTCGACCGGGGGTTATCTATTATCACAGGCGAAACCGGAGCAGGGAAATCTGTTCTCATGGATGCTATCAGCATGCTGATCGGTGAAAGAGCCTCAGCCGATCTTATCCGCCGCGGCGAAGCAAAAGCTGTCGTCGAAGCTGAGTTTGATATTGCTTTGCTTAAGTCTATAAAGAAATTCCTTACCTCTCATGAGATCGACTGCGAGTCGGATAGTATACTCATTCGCCGAGAGATCAATCAGAAAAGCGCCGCGCGGGCATTCATTAATGATACACCTGTCAGTATCGCCATTCTCAAAGAGCTTGGTGCTATGCTTATTGATCTTCACGGGCAACATGAACATCAATCCTTGCTTCATCCGGAACGCCATATTGATTTCCTTGACGAATACGCAATGCTCATGCCGGAGCGAAAGAAATTTCAGGAGCAGTACGATAACTTCAATGCTCTGAAGAAAGAGCACGAAGATCTGCTTGTAGGCAGAGAAAGGATCGCCCGCGAACGAGATTTCTTTGAGTTTCAATTGAACGAAATTCGATTGGTCGATCCGAAATCCGGCGAAGATGAAGTTATAGAGCGAGAGCTTTCGATACTCGAAAACTCCGAAGAACTGCGCAATCTTACGGCTGAGCTTCATGAGTTGCTTTACGAATCTGAAGATTCGGTTCATTTACGGCTTTCCAAAGCCAAAGTATCTCTCGAACGATTGCGTAAGATTGACTCGGATTTCGATGAGCAGCTTCGCGAACTTCAATCGGCAGTTGCAACCGTTGACGAACTCTCGCATTCGCTATCACAGTATCAGGATACGATAGAATTTCAACCTCAGCGCCTTGATGAACTTCGTAAGAGGCAGCTTGCTCTATCGCGCCTAAAGAAAAAATATGGCCCAACTTTAGAGGATGTGGTCTCCATGCATGCGAAACTCGAAGCACAATTGGGACCCGAACAAAATATAGACGAGCAAATTCTGTCGATTGAAAATGAGCTTCGTAAAATACAGGAAAGAGCCACGGCGATCGCAATGAAATTAAGCAATGCCCGCAAGATAGCTGCAACAGAATTTGAGAATCGGATCGTCGAAGAACTTGTGCAGTTGGGGATTGAGAATGGAAAATTCCGTATTGATTTTACGATGGAAGAAGCAAAGGATACCGAAGTCACTCTCATTAGCTTGGGCGGAAAAAACTATGAGGCAACAAAGAAAGGATTTGATAAAGTAGAATTTTTTATCTCTGCGAATAAAGGCGAAGAGCCGAAGCCTTTAGTAAAAGTAGCATCCGGCGGTGAAGTATCGCGCATTATGCTTGGCCTGAAGACAGTTCTTTCTTCAGGTGATAAGATTCCGCTTATGATCTTCGATGAGATCGATACAGGCATTTCCGGGCGCATTGCACAAAAGGTCGGGAAAGCAATGATGGACCTTGCCAAAGGACATCAGATCATCGCCATTACCCATCTTGGCCAGATCGCTGCATTTGCCGAAACCCATTATCTCGTTGAAAAATCTTCGAAAGGAGAAGTAACGGCTTCAGCTCTGCGAATCCTTTCGAAATCCGAACACGAAGAGGAAATTGCCCGCTTGATATCCGGTTCAACAGTTACCGGTCATTCTCTCGAAGCTGCACGCTCACTTCTTAAGGAAGCCCGAACTCTTGTCGCAGCCTGATTCAGCATATCATAAAGCACTTAATGAACTCCTTTCTTTAGAGTTCACCGGGATGAAACTCGGCTTGGATAATATCCGTGAATTGCTTCATAATCTCGGTAATCCTCATAAGAGATTCGAATCGATCCATATAGCGGGAAGCAACGGAAAGGGAAGTGTCTCTAGTATGCTTGCTGCTGCGATGCAAGCCAATGGCTATAAGACCGGACTTTATACATCACCGCATCTTGTCAATTTCCGTGAACGAATCAGGATTAATGGCGAGATGATCACAGAAGAATATATTGCCTCATTTTTTGAAAGGATATGGAATGATATAGAACGCCTTCACGCAACATTTTTTGAAGTATCGACCGCATTAGCATTTGCATATTTTTCAGATAGTAATATAGATATAGCAATCATTGAAACCGGTTTAGGAGGCAGGCTTGATGCAACGAATGTATTAGAAAAACCGCTTGCAGCAGTAATCACTTCAATTAGTTTAGAGCACACTGTGCAGCTTGGCAATACGCTGGAAGAAATTGCCCTGGAGAAAGCAGGGATAATGAAGTTGGGTGTTCCGGCCATTGTGAATGTCGGTGATGATCTTAAAAATGTGTTTATCAGGAAGGCTGATGAATTGGATGCCCCTGTTCTGTTTGTTTCAGACTTTAGAGTTGGTAAAGAATACCAAAATCTCAGACCACCCTTCATAGGCTCTCATCAGGAACAAAATCTTCAAACAACATTGGCTGTGCTAAGCAAGATAGAACTGCCTGTAAAACCTGAATTTATTATTCTCGGAATAACCAATACACAAAAACTTACCGGAATGCGAGCTCGAATGGAAGATTATGATTACATTCCGCTCCATGAAAAAAAACTAAAGCTGATTTTAGATGTCGGGCATAATCCCGATGCATTCACATTTCTAAAAGAATATTTTATCGAAAAGGGAATTAGGCCTATTGTCATTGCAGGATTTGCAAAAGATAAAAACATTCCTTCAATTCTGGATGAAATATCCCAATTTGCATCGCGCTTCGTCGTAATCGAAGCAAATTCGCATCGGGCGATGCCAAGGAAAGAGTTGGCTGAATTATCCCGACAAGCCGGAATTGATACAATAGAATCTTCCACTCCTATGAATGGCGTTCATGCTGCAATTCCGATTGCTATTGAAGAGGAAGTATTATTACTATGTGGTTCTCATTTTGTTATTGGAGATTTTTTAAAAGTGGCTGAGAGTACTATCCCAAAATCCCCAAAAATGGCAGTAATCCCATGAAGCTCTTTTCAGACAGTTAAATTTTATTTTCCGATTCCTAAAACATTTCCCAAAAAAAGCCGTATATTTGTATTACCAAGAAGATACAACACCTCAGGAAACGACGAACTCAGCTACTATCTCCCCTGCCAATAATACGATAATCTCGGCAGGAATAATTCGATAATTGAACCCTGTTTCTTGAAGGAATCCAACGGCTTAGGAAGATTTTTGCCCTTAAACCGTCTTAATATATCTCTAAGTTTTTTACCACGTTTTTGTCTAATTATTTGTCATTTCTATTACCATGCTTAATGCAGTTGAATTAAAATCGAAAAAGATCGTTGAGCTAAATGAAATAGCCAAGACCTTCGGTATCGAAGGCTTTCAGGACCTCCGGAAACAGGATCTTATTTTCAAAATCCTTGAGGCCGATGCCGGCAAGTCGAAGAACGTATCCTCGAACGGCAAAGAAGAAGAAAGCGGCTCGCTGGCTTCCGGAGTTCTCGAACTCTTACCCGATGGCTACGGCTTTCTTCGTTCAACAGATTATAACTATCTTTCTTCGGCTGACGACATATATGTCTCACCATCGCAAGTCAAGAAATTTAATCTTCGAACCGGAGATACTGTTGAAGGTTCGGTGCGCCCACCGAAAGAAGGTGAAAGATTTTTCGCACTGCTGAAAGTCGATAAGATCAATTACCAGCCCGTTGATTATGCCCGCGAGCGCGCGCTCTTCGATAATCTGACACCGCTTTATCCGACAAAGCAAATCGTGCTCGAAACTTCTCCCGGTGAGTATTCCATGCGCATCATGGATATCGTCAGCCCGATCGGTAAAGGACAACGCGGACTTATCGTTTCGCAGCCGAAATCAGGTAAGACGATCATCCTTCAAAAAATTGCCAATTCAATCGTTCGCAATCATCCGGAAATAAAGCTTATCGTCCTGCTCATTGACGAACGCCNNAAATGGTTATTGAAAAAGCCAAGCGACTTACCGAATCAAAACAGGATGTCGTCATTTTACTTGATTCGATAACCCGTCTTGCACGCGCTCATAATACAGTGACTCCGCATTCTGGAAAAATCCTCTCCGGCGGTGTCGAT
>PLXB01000449.1 GCA_003151215.1 Ignavibacteriota bacterium | reverse complement strand
AGTACAAAGAACCGACGTCGATGAAATCAGGGGTCGGCCCTTTCAAATTCAGTTCAAACTTCTCAACATTATAAACATCACCGGTCTTGAATCCGAGATTGGCGCGTATCTCTGCTTCAGAGAACACTTCATTGCCGACAATGGCAATGTTGCGCAGATAGTATTGAGAACCTTCAAAGACCGTAATTAAAATATTTAAGTCCTCTTTATTGGTTACCCAAATAGTGTCGCTGAGGATCGTCGCATCGCGAAAACCTTTTGAGCGGTAGAATGCCAGAACTTTTTGCTTGTCCTCGGCATATTTTTTTTCATCGAATGTGCCGCTATGAAAAATTCCTGAGATCGAGGGAAATTTATGTTTCTCATGCGTATCATCCATCGCTCCGCGAAGATCATCGGACGATAAGATGATATTTCCCTTAAAATCAATGTGGCGTATCGTTACTTCAGTGCCTTCATTGATATGAATATACAGCCGGACCTTGCTTGTCCCGTCGTCAACNNTTTTATTTCCGTCGTAATTTCTGCATATTGATACCCTTCCTTTGCATAGACCGCTTTAATCTTTTGCTTGATCGCCTCGATCTCCCAAGGGCGAAGGAAATCGTTTTTATAGAATGTAAATGACTTCTGAATATCTGCCAATCCGATATTCTTATATCCATCTATCACAATGGAATCAGCATGTTGAAATTCTTTTATTTTAATAGTGAGATAGACTCCCAGCGTTCCGCTATCCTGCGGAATGATCTTTGTTGCTTCGACATTGACATCGGCAAAAATATTCTGCTGCCAAAGTCTTGTGATCGCGCGGCGAATTTGCTCCACCGTAATTTTATCGCCTTTACGTAAGGCGCTCTGTGCGATGATCGTCTCTGCGCTGCCGGAAACATTGCCGTCAACGGAGATACCGAGGACGGTATATACCTGGTCTAAAGATGCTTGTGCAAAAGCCTGCGAAGAGAAAAGCAGCACAAAGAACAATGTGAACCGCGAGAATCGAATGACCGGTAAACTCGAGAATTTCATGAAAGCTCTGAAGTATAAGTTAGATCGTACCTTTAGTGAGGACGCGAACGATATCATTAACATACGATGAATGTTGCTGCGGTACATCTTCTGTTTTCTTGATCTGCGCGCCCGTCATCCCAAAGCGGCGTTCGCGCTTTTGATATTCGCGAATCGCTTCGTAAAGATCCTCTCTACGGAAATCCGGCCAACTTGTTTTGGTCACATATATTTCACTATAGGCAAGCTCCCATAGCATAAAATTCGAGAGGCGCACTTCGCCTGAAGTTCGGATCAGCAGATCGGGATCGGGAAGCTCGGAAGTAGTGAGATAGGATGAAAGAAGAGTGTCATTAATATCTTCCGGGGATACTTTGCCTCGGCGCACATCGAGCGCCAAAAGCTGCATCGCGCGGACAAGATCCCATCTGCCCGAATAGGAAAGTGCAAGCGTGAGTGTCAGCCGCGTATTGTCTGCAGTTTTATCGATGGCATCGAAAAGATCGTGTTGAACTTCCTTCGGCAATGCATTTGTCTGTCCGATCGTATTAAGCCGGACTCCGTTCTCGCGCATTTCCGCAAGTTCCTCATGAAGCATCTTCCGGAGCAGCCGCATCAGCATTCCGACTTCGCGGCGCGGGCGTTTCCAATTTTCCGTACTGAAAGCATAGAGCGTCAGATGCGTCAGACCCAATTGTCGCGAGGCACGCGTCGCATCGCGGACACTTGAGATTCCTGCCTGATGCNNTCCCGTCCATGATGATCGCCACATGCGCCGGTAACGCGCCTGCTGCCCGCAGTTCCTCCTGGACGAGCTTATCGTCCTCGCTTTGCATATAAGGATCGGGCTTAAAAAGATGACGGAATAGCGATGCCACGGCAGTAGTTTTATTAATCTCACTCTAAAACTCAAAAAAAACGGGATAGGTTTGGGAAAAATGAAGGACTGCCGAAAAGACTGAGCCTGCCAATAAATGCCTCACCTGCTTTTCTGCTTAATGATCGTTCTATTTCTGTTACCCGAAGATTACCGGACTGTTATGAAATCATATTTAACAATTGGGTAATGAAATGGAAATGATCATATTATATGCGATCCGTAGTTTAGCAGCGATGGCAATCAGGCTGAGAAAGCATCTTATTAATACACGAACCCGCCCTCGCTTCATGTTTTCGAATGTCTTTGATACTTTTAAACGACCATATCGCCCAGAAAGGCGTTCCGAAGGAATGTGATAAACCTCCGGAGCTTTCCGGGGCATTGCATTATCCGCCTTATACCATATCAGNNGATATCGTTCACGCCTTACTTCCCGATCTTTCGCGTTTTGACCGCAGTCTTGTGAAATCGACACTGATCTTCCTTCGGGAGCGGCTTCTGAGTATCAGCGGTCTGGAGAATATTCCGGCCGCGAAGGATCCTTTTATTCTTATAGCCAATCATAATCAACGCTTGGAAGCATTGCTGCTCCCGCTTTGGCTTGCATATCACAGGCAGGGAAAGCTCATTCATTTCATGGCGGATTGGAATTTCCGTCTTGTTCCAATCATCTCGATGTTCCTGCGCAGAGGGCAGACAATTCCCGTTATCACCAAGCCCGCACGCCCGAAATTCCTTAATGTCTTCAAACCCTTTATTATCGGCGAAGCCCATGGCTATGATCTTGCCAGGCAGCGTCTTCGCGAAGGAAAAAGCATCGGCATTTTTCCGGAAGGTACGATCAATCCCGATCCCCGGAATTTGCTGCGCGGTCATCTCGGAGCCGCGAAATTATCTCTTGAAACCGGAGCGCCCCTGGTTCCTCTCGGAATTCGTTTTCCCTTTCACGATCATTCACGTCCTATTCCTGCCCTCGCAAAATTCGAGATCGAGATCGGATCGCCGATCTACCCTCCCGAAGCCGCAGCACAAACAATTTTTAGTCAGAACGACATACGCTCGATGCACTCGGTAATGATGCAGCATCTGGCAAGCCTG
>PLXB01000326.1 GCA_003151215.1 Ignavibacteriota bacterium | reverse complement strand
ATGATCGAGAAGCAATCGTTCAATTTCTGTTCAATGGATTTCCGAAAGGTTTATAATCTTTCTGCAAATGTACTGCTCACACATATCGTGACACCCGAAGGTGCGAAATATCTTACGTCTCTCCACTTTCCTTCGATGGAAGAACTCGGAATCAGTCCGGGACCTGCCGTCAATACTGTTTCCGTCAAGTCAGAACAGGATGAAACTATACCAGTTTAAACCACCACCATCATATCTATGAATCGCTTAGTACTCTTTTTTGCCCTTGGATCTCTCGTCGTTTCTGTCAGTGCCAATGCACAAACTGCGCAGCCGCCGCAGGCGCTGCGAAACTATATCGATATTGCTCTTGCACAGAACCCGGACGTAATGGCAACACGTGCGCGCTGGAAAAATACCGATGCGCACGTCACCGAAGCAACTTCTTTTTTATATCCGCATTTGGATTTTACTTCCAAATACTCGCAGTTTTCCGGTGGCCGCATTATTAATATTCCAAATGTCGGCAATTTTAATACAGCAGCACTTGCTGTTGTTCCCTGGGATAACGAGTTTACGGTCAGCTGGCCGATCGCCAACTATGGCGTATGGCAAGGCATGTCGGTTTCACAGGGCTACCGGGATGCTTCGACAGCTGAAGTTGCAGCAAAGGAACTTGCGATAACCTATCAGGTGAGCGAAGCATACTATACATATGCAAAAGCGAATGAATTAGTAGGTGTTCGCAAGAATGCCGAAGCGCTTGCTGAAGAAAATTTAAAAGTAGCTCATGCGCTTTTTGCCAATGACAAAGCGCCGAAGAATGATGTGCTCCGCGCCGATGTCGGCGTTGCCTCAGCACAGGGAGATATGCTTACAGCGCAAAATATGGCGGAGATCGCCAAAACAAATTTCAATAATTTACTCAAACGCGATTACAACGTCGAGATCGAAGTGCCTTCAAAAGAAGATATTTCCTCTATAGCCGGTGCGACGGCAGATCTTGCTTCGAAAGGTACTGAAAGCATAAGTCCCGTTTCGCTTCCTCCTCTGCATGAAGATGAAGATAAGGCGTATGCAAACCGCCCGGAACTTCAGCAGATACTGAGAACCGGAGATGCTCTCGGCGCTTCCAAGCGCGCAGCATTTTCAGATTATCTTCCGAATGTTTCCGTCTTCGCAAGTTACGGCTGGATGGAAAACACACTGCAATTTGCAAATAATACGCATCTCCTTATCGGCGGCGCCCAGCTTACCTGGAATCTTTTTTCCGGATTCCGGACAAATGCAAAAATGCAGGAAACCGATGCACAGATCGAAGAGCTGCGCTTCAATGCCGAATCGGCATTCGCAGGCATTCGCCTTGAGATCGAAAATGCCCGGCTTGAGAAAGTCAATGCGACCGAACGTCTTGCCATTGCCAAAAAACAGATCACAAGCGCCGAAGAGAATTACCGCATCACCAAATTACAATATGATAACGGCATGATGCCGCTTATTACTATGATCGATGCAGAGACAACTCTTGCAAATTCAAACGCGAATCTTACAACGACGACGTACGATGTTCTGATCGCCGACGCAAAATATAGAAAAGCATTAGGAATCAGATAATTTTTATTTCTACCCAATTCATCATGAAAAAGATTCTAACATATTCATCAATATTTCTTTTCGTCGCCGCAGCCGGCGCATCTGTTTCGTCATGCGGTAAATCCGATGGTGCGGAGCAGAAGACCGTCGAGGTCTTTACGGTGAAAACCGGCGCCGTCGAGANNCTTGAGGGAATTCGCGAAGCGAATGTCAACAGCGAGACACAAGGGCGCATCTTATCAGTCAGCGTGAATAACGGTTCGCGCGTCGGGCAAGGCTCGCCTCTGGTCATTGTCGATAACGAGTTGAAAGCGATCGGTGTAAAACAAGCCGAAGCCCAGCACCTCATGGCCGAAGCGGCGTTGGATAAAGCAAAGATAGATCTATCGCGGACACAAGAACTTCTGAAATCCGATGCAGTGACAAAAAGCCAGGTCGAACTTGCCGAGCTTCAGGTCAAAAGCGCTGATGCATCTCTTAAAGCTGCTCAATCCGGGGAGTCATTGGCAAAACGACAGCTTGCCGATGCAACGATCAAATCACCGTTTGCCGGAATTGTTGCAATGCGCTACGTCAATCAAGGCGAACTGATGAGCAATAATACAAAAGTTGCTACGATCGTTGACGATTCAAAAATGAAGCTAAAGATCAATGTCGGAGAAATGGATGTGCCGCTGATCAAGATCGGCGATAAAGTAAAAGTATCGGTCGATGCCGTGGCAGGAAAAGAATTTGAAGGCACGATCTCGACAATTTCCAGCAAAGCGGATATGGCGCGCTCCTATGTCGTGGAAGTGGAAATTCCGAATAACGACAGAGCTTTAAAAAGCGGCATGTTCGCCCGTGCCGAGATCGATCGCGAAGCTGCACGCAATGTTCCAACCGTTCCTGCTGCCGCAATCATCTATAACGGCACACGTACGCAGGCATTCGTCGTCGATGAGAAAGGCTTTGCACATCTTCGCGGCCTGAAGATCGGAACAACGACAACAGATCGCGCGGAGATCATTGAAGGACTTGCTCAGGGAGAGACCGTCGTTACCTTCGGGCAGGCACAACTAAAGGATGGCGCGAAAGTACGAATTCAAAATTAAATTCTACCGATAACCCTGCATTTTTAATTTTTTATTGTTATGACCATTACAGAACTTTCGATCAAACGCCCGGCATTTATTACGATCATTTTCGTCGCGCTTGCCGTACTCGGGCTGTTCGGCTTCTCGAAGCTCGGAGTCGATCTTTTGCCCAAGATGGATTTCCCTTTCGTCACTGTCGTTACGGCATATCCCGGCGCAGGCCCTGAGGAAATCGAAGATCTCGTCACAAAGCCCATCGAAGAAGCAGTCGCAGCGACAAGCAACCTCGATAATGTCCGTTCATTTTCGAATGAAGGATATTCCATCGTGCTCGGGCAATATTTGCTGACGGCAAATTCCGATCAGGCAGCCGCTGATGTGCAGAGCCGCGTCGATCAGATACGGTCAAAACTTCCGAAGGACGCCGAAGTTCCGAAAATCCAGAAAAACGACATTAGCGCCGCACCGATCCTGCGCATGGCGCTGACTTCAACAGTACTGACGCCAAGCGAGCTTTTCCAGCTTGCAAAAGATAAATTAAAAACACGTATCGAAGCGACTGAAGGAGTTGCAGAAGTCGATATTTCCGGTGGCAGAGAAAGGCAGATCAAGGTCAGCGTTGACAACGATAAACTGCTTTCCTATAATCTTTCGATCAACCAGGTCGAGCAGGCGCTTGCCGGAGCAAATCTCGATTTTCCGACAGGAAAAGTTTCGCAGCCCACCGATCAGTATCTTGTCCGCGTCAAGGGGAAATTCCAATCCGTCGAGGAAATGAAAACACTGCCGGTCGTGACCTTGCCTTCAGGTTCGACGGTCTATCTTGGCGATATTGCAAAAGTCGAAGATAGCTACAATGAAGATCGTGAGCCGACACGTCTCGATTTAAAAGAGGCGGTAGGAGTGAACGTTATTAAAACCTCCGATGCAAATTCCACCCAGACTGCCGATAACGTCTATAAGATCATCCATAAACTTGAGGATGAATACAAACAGGATGGTATCAAATTCGATATTGCCCAGGATGTTACGACATTTACGCGCGCATCGATCGAAGAAGTATTCAGCGCCTTGCTTCTTGCAATTCTCCTTGTCTCCTGCGTACTCTTTTTATTCCTCCGTTCGGGAAGAAATGCCCTCATCGTGCTGGTCTCGATTCCGACATCACTTATCTCAACATTATTTTTCATGTGGATCTTCGGCTTCACGATCAACATGATGTCCATGATGGCATTGTCACTTGTGATCGGAATTTTAGTCGATGATTCCATCGTCGTGCTGGAAAACATTCACCGTAAACTTGAAGAAGGAGAAACGCCTGTCAATGCTGCGATTAAAGGGCGAAATGAAATCGGTTTTGCTGCCATCGCTATTACACTTGTTGATGTCGTTGTCTTCCTGCCCATCTCGCTTGTTTCCGGTCTTGCCGGAAAGATCCTTCGCCAGTTCGGTTTAACGGTTGTTATTTCCACATTGCTTTCGCTTTTTGTCAGCTTTACACTTACGCCAATGCTGGCGGCAAAATTCGGACGCGCGCATGAGGCGATCAAATTCAAGCCATTGCGATGGATCAGCGATAAGTTCGAAGCATTTCAGGATTGGCTTGAGATCAAGTATAAAAATATTCTCGCCTGGTCACTTCAGCACCGGTGGGTTATTGTTTCGACCTCGGTTCTGCTTTTTTTCGGCAGCTGTAGCTTAGTCATTACCGGAAAGATCGGCGGAGAATTTTTTACGAATCCCGATCGCGGAGAATTTGCGGCAAACTTCGATTTTCCTGCCGGCACGAATACGGAAACTGCCGATTCGCTTGTGAATGTCTATGAAAAAATATTAGTGAAAGATAAAAATATCGAGCGATTCCAAACGGTGGTCGGCAAGCAGGAAAATGCCTGGGGCGTCACGGAACGGCCGAGCGTCGGGCAGATTTCAGTGCGAATCGTTGAGCCTTCGAAGCGTATCCGCACTACGGACGCCGAAATGAAAAATGTTACCGAACTTGCGAAGCAGGTACCGGGGCTGATCGTTCGTACTTCGCCCGTCGGCATTTTCGGCTCGGCAAATCAGGCGCCGATCCAGATCGAAACACGCGGCGACGATCTGGCGAAAATTTCTTCGTATTCCGATACGCTCATGGAGCATATCAAAAATATTCCCGGCTTGAAAGACCTCAAGAGTTCGTATGAGGAAGGTCAGCCGGAAGTCAAGATCATTTTCGATCGCGACCGACTTGCTTCAAGCGGACTGACGATCGGCGAAGCTGCGCTGGCAGTCCGTACGGCGCTTGCAGGAAATACGGATGTAAAATATAAAGAAGGGGAAACCGAATATGATATCAACGTCATTCTCGATAAAATTGACCGCTCGAATTCCAAAGATGTCGGTGAAGTTACTCTTGTCAATCATACCGGACAACAGTTCAAAGTATCCGATGTTGCAACGCTGTATTATGGAAAAGGACCTTCACAGATTACCAGGAAGAATCGCGAGCGTGTTGTTATCATCTATGGCAATCTCAGCGGGCGTCCGCTCGGTGATATGGTTACCGATATCAAAAAAGTGATCGCAACACTTCCGCGCGGCTCCGGCATCAGCGAACCCTATTTCGCGGGTGACGCGGAGAACCAGCAGCGATCAAACGCCGATATGCTCGTCGCATTCGTACTGGCAATATTATTTGTCTATATGGTCATGGTTGCACTGTTCGAATCTTATGTGCATCCGTTTACGATCATGTTCTCGCTTCCTGTTGCCCTGATCGGTGCACTATTTTTCCTTTTTATTTTCCATAAGACACTTTCCCTCTTTACGATCGTCGGCATTATCATGCTCATGGGATTAGTGACAAAAAATGCAATCCTTATTGTCGATCGAACTAATGCAAGAAGAGCATTGGGGCATAGCGTCACCGATTCATTGCTTGAAGCGGGACCGACGCGTCTGAGACCTATTATTATGACAACGGTAACGATGATTCTCGGAATGCTTCCGCTTGCAGCGGGTGTGGGCTTAGGCTCAGAATTCAGGCAAGGAATGGCACTAGTCATTATCGGCGGCCTGACAAGTTCTATGCTCCTGACACTTGTACTTATACCGGTGATGTATACATTCGTCGAGGGATGGCGCACAAAATTCCCGATATTCTTCAAAAAGATTCTCTTTCTCGGAAAACTCAAAAAACCGAGACCGGAATATGAAGGAGCTTGAACTAAGAATGAAGAACTCCAAAAAAAGTTGTAGTATTTTCCGTGCGGCAAAATGGATGATGATGATGGAATAAGGTGAAAGCCGTGCGGAAATGCACATACCTGACCGGACATTCGTTGGGATTGTCCGGTCTTTTTTTATTTCTTACAATTTAGTAATTATTGACCCCTAAGAATCGTTATCATAATTCCTCAATCACTCCCTGCTTCTCACTATTCCCTGTGGATTTCCCCTTTTCAAACGCCACTTCTGCCTATCATGGGGACTAAATTCCTAAATTTCAAACTGAACTGCAACGTGAGTAAACTGAGGATCGGAAGATCAATTGCAATATTGCTTTTCCTCGCTTCCGGAAGTGAAACGCTGCTTGCCCAGTCCGACACAAACGTCACAACGATCAACCTCAGACCTGACTCAAGCAGCAAAGACAGCTCAGCGGCATCCGAAAAAAAAGCCAGCGATAGCACTGCGAAACCCGATCATGGAATAGTGGGCGCTCCTTTTTTACAATATGCGCCTGAAACTGAACTTGCAGGCGGCGCTGCTGGATTATATTATTTTCATCTGCCCAGTGATACTCTCGAAGGGAGTGCAAACAGAACTTCGAACATTTCATTTGGTGCAACCTATACGGAGAAGCGTCAATTCTCCTCCGGAATGGATTATACCCTCTACTTTTCGCACAACAATTATTATATTTACGGAGGTCTCGATTATAAAAGATTTCCGTTCAAATTTTTTGGGATCGGCGATCACAATCCAAAAGAAGCGATCGATAATTATACTCCGTTTTGGATCGGAGAAGATCTGCTTATGACTCGGAATATCATAACCACACAAACCGGAGTCGGTCTTAATGCCGGAATTGGAACGATATACCGGAGTGACAAGATCGTTTCTTCCACTCCCGGCGGAATTTTAGATACCGGAAATGTGCCCGGAGCAAAAGGAGGAATATCGGCAGGGTGGGGCCCTATTATCATCTATGATACGAGGGACAATGCATATTCTACGCTGGAAGGACACTTTATTGATCTTCGCACGATGTTCTATACAAAAGCATTTGGAAGCGCCTACAATTTTATAAAACTGACGCTTGATACCAGGGAGTTTATTCCGGCTTTCACCAAGCATGTCATCGCGTTTCAGGGACTTCTGACATTAACCAATGGCGGCGAACCGTTTTATACAATGGCGCAATTGGGAGGCGCGAATAACATGCGCGGATATTTCCAGGGGCGTTTCCGCGACAACGATATGGCCGTCCTGCAGGGCGAGTACCGCATGCCTGTATTCTGGAAGTTCGGACTTGTCGGGTTTGCCGATATCGGAGAAGTTGCGGGCACGGTTAGCCAATTTAATTATCGCGGAATAAAATGGACTGCCGGAGCCGGAATCCGTTTCCTTTTCTCAGAATCCGAACACATTGTGGTCTGCTTTGATGTTGGCTTCGGAAGCGATGCTTCCGCAGTATATTTCTATGTAAAAGAAGCTTTTTGAGGTGCTCTGCCCTTCCGAACCTTTGCAATCATTCCGTTGTAGTTCTTAAATACTATGGCGTCCGATTAGGAGTAATCACTATGAAACGGAAACTTGCATACATCGCAATTATTACATCATGCACAATTCTAACTGCAAATACCTCAATTGCACAATGGGAACAGGTCGGCCCAATCCAACCTCCATTTGTTATTCATACGGCTGTTTCAAGCGGGAAAGACCTATACGTTGGAGGTGGATTTTCCTATTATGATTCCGCAAGTCCCGGAGGCGTCTTTCATAGTATTGACGATGGCATAAGTTGGACCGATATAACTAAAGGTCTTACGAATAATTACGTGAGTTCGCTTCTCTTAGTAGATACTGTTTTGCTTGCAGGAACTTATGGCGCAGGAGTGTTCCGTTCTATCGATAAAGGTATTTCATGGGTACATACAGATAACGGATTGGAAGGAGCATTGGTCACAACACTTGCTTCATTTCAAAACTATATCTTTGCCGGGACTGATGGAAATGGTATCTACCGATCAAGCAATAACGGTACAAGCTGGACTCATATTATTTCCCCCTTAACGACATTACGGTCCTTTGCGTCAATTGGGTCATTATTATTTGCCGCAACGTATGGATTCAGATCATCTGACGGGTCGGTATATCGATCCGATGATAGTGGGATAACATGGACTAAAGTAAAACAGTGTTATGGAGGTGAAGGAGATCTTAAGAGTTTTGGGACGACTCTTTTTGGTCTAACTGATGGGGGTGGTTATCGTTCGGTAGATAGTGGGATTACATGGATTCCGCTTAATGATTATTTCCCTAATGTAAGGAATCAAGATCAGTTTCTTGCTATAAGCGACACTAATATTATGTATTCAGCCAACGCGAATCATGATGCGGGAATATACATTTCTTCTGACACCGGGAAAACCTGGAATTACAACTTTGGTACTGACTTTCCTCATTATTCTATCGTTAATACTTCCAAAGATTTAATCACTTTCGCTTCAAATTCTTTATATAGATCAACGGATGATGGACTTTCTTGGACAGAGCAATTTAATTTATCTCAAACTTTTTCTTTAATTGCCTCTCATGATCAGTATCTATTCGCAGGAGGGGTAGGAGGAGTATACCGTTCGTCAAACAATGGAATGACGTGGTCGGATATTGATACAATTCCAGGTGCGATGAGTAGCTCACCAGTTTGGTTTACAAATAATACCTTGTTTACAAATTCATCCGGTAGATTTTTGAGATCGGGCGATAATGGCACAACATGGGATTCCTCATTGACTTCAAACTTCGGCGCATCGGATTTGCTTTTTCATAATGGCTATCTGTTTGCCGTAAATGGCAGTATGTTCCGCTCCTCTGATAACGGAGTAACCTGGAATCAGGATAGTGCTGGGCTATCATATTACGGCGAGTATTATTCTATTGGATCTATAGGTAATACTCTATTCATTGGTGACAACGGTTCATCCAGCGCGAGTTTCGGGATTTACAAATCTGTTAATAATGGAGATTCCTGGGCAGAAAGTGATAATGGCCTTACGGACAAATATGGTATCTACGTTTTCGCAACAGTTGGTAACAATATTTTTGTTGGCACGGAGTCAGGAATTTACAGTTCAAAAGATAGTGGAGATAATTGGGTGCTTTCAAAAAACGGTTTGCCTCCGAATACTATCGCACTTACTTTTATTATATTAGATAACAATATTATCGCCGGAACCAGTGAGAATGGTGCATATTTTTCTATAGATAGCGGAAAAACCTGGAGTCCAAAAAATGAAGGATTTCCTCAATCTCCCTCAATTGGTGCGTTTACAATTAAGGATAACTATATTTATGCGACGGTTTCGGCGGGTGGGTTACAAGGAAGTATTTGGAGACGATCATTATCCGATTTCGGAATCAACTCCGTTGAAAATCAAATTCAACCCGATCTCAGCCTCTCCCTTTCCCCCAATCCCACAACCGGAATTATCACCGTGCATAATGCCCCGGCAAATTTGCTGGGTGTCTCAATCCTTAATGTCCTGGGTCAAACGGTACTTGATCTTCCCCATCCCAATGCGCCCGAATTCACGCTCGATCTTTCGAAGCTTCCGCCGGGCACATACTTTGCGAGGTTCTCGTTGCCCAGTGAGGTTATTACAAGGAAGATTTTGAAGGAGTGATTATTGCAACAAACATGAAGCGTTCTATTATAAGAAGGTTGTGGGTGTTGATGATGGTTGGCAGTTGCCTCATCAGCAGAGGATGGTCACAGAATGTGACAATAACAGTTAATGCCGGTCAGAATAAACATGCAGTATCACCATATATCTATGGCAGAAATCAAACGTTTGATCAGCCTTCACAATTTTATAAAGATGCAGGTTTGCAGATGGCTCGCATGAATGGGGGAAATAATGCCACGAAATACAATTGGCGAAAAAAGATATCGTCTCACCCGGATTGGTATAATAATGTCTATACAGAAGATTGGGACGCCGCTTCACAAAATATCCAGTCGAACTATCCGGGAATGCGAGCGATGTGGGCGTTCCAGCTGCTCGGACGTGTTGCTTCGAACACCAATAATAACTTTGACGATTGGGACTTCAATCATTCACAGTATTGGAAAGGTGTAAACTGGAATTTAGCAGGAGGCGGCATTCCCGATACATCCGCTTCGGCTACCAAGCCTCTAAAAGAAGGCGACTTTAATCTTTATACTCAGGATTGGCCTGCAGATTCTTCTGTCGGGATTCTGAACCATTGGTTCGGAACCGGTGGTCTTGGTCTCAATCAGGATCAATTCATTTATTGGAACATGGATAATGAGCCGGATGTATGGAATGGCACTCACGATGATGTAATGCCGATACTCATTTCAGCTTCTGATTTCATGGACCGGTTTATTACACTTGCAAAGAAGGCGCGTGCATTGTTCCCGAATATCAAAATTTGCGGTCCGGTGACGACAAGCGAATGGCAATGGTATAAATGGGGGAGCGAGAGTATTACCATTGCAGGAAAATATTACTCTTGGCTCGAATATTTTATTAAACGTTGCGCTGATGAAGAAAAGGCGTCGGGTACAAGAGTGCTTGATGTAGTGGACCTTCATAATTATCCATATTATCCTTGGGATAATGCAGCGTTACAACTACACCGGATGTATTACGACGAAACCTACAATTACCCGGGAGCAAACGGAGTGAAAACAATTAACGGAGGTTGGGATACTTCACAAACAAAAGAATATATTTTTACACGCATCAACAATTGGTTAAATCAATATTTCGGGCAGAACCAAGGCATTACACTCGGGATCAGCGAATGGAGTCCCGGACCTTCCGATCCGAATCTGAGTTCTGTCATCTATGCATCGCACCTCGGCCTCTTTGCAAATACCGGAGTAGAATATTTCACTCCATGGAATTGGTTCATTGGTATGTGGGAAACAATGCATCTTTTTAGCCGCTACGCAAAAAACTTTAGTATCTCCAGCACCTCTTCAAACGAAAATACCGTTTCAGCCTATACCACAATAAACCAGGCTGCCGATTCAATGACAGTCATTATTGTAAACCGCGATACGAATGCTTCTCGTACCGTGACAGTAAATATTAGCGGATTATCAGTTAGCAACGGAAGTTACCAGACACTGCAGTTATCATCGTTACCGGTATCCGAGACATTTAAATCTCATACCGATAATGCACTCAGAACTGACACCGTAAACGTAACTTCAAATTCTTTCAGTATTTCAGTGCCATCGCTTTCTACAACTGCAGTTTTATTGAAGAGCGGATCTGGTGCGGCAGTACATTACCAAACCAATATCAGCCTCTCCCTTTCCCCCAATCCCACAACAGGAATTTTCACTGTGCATAATGCCCCGGCAAATTTGCTGGG
>PLXB01000144.1:2835-3242 GCA_003151215.1 Ignavibacteriota bacterium | reverse complement strand
TCTTGTGCCGCAGGATCCTGACGATAACCGCAATTCCATTATCGAAATCCGCGCCGGAACAGGCGGCGATGAAGCGGCGCTTTTTGCCGGGGATCTTTACCGGATGTATATGCGCTATGCCGAGCGCATGGGCTGGAAGATGGAAACATTAGATTTTAATGAGACCGGACTGAAAGGCTTCCGCGAAGTTTCCTTCTCGCTTGAAGGCGAAGATGTCTATGCCAAAATGAAATGGGAAGGCGGAGTCCATCGCGTGCAGCGCGTACCGGCAACGGAAACTCAAGGCAGAATTCATACAAGCGCAGCAAGCGTTGCCGTGCTGCCGGAAGTGGAAGATGTGGAAATAGATATTAATCCCGGCGATCTGCGCATCGATATTTTCCGCGCCGGCGGCAAGGGCGGACAGA
>PLXB01000144.1:0-2806 GCA_003151215.1 Ignavibacteriota bacterium | reverse complement strand
ACCGCTCCGAGAAGATCCGCACCTATAACTTCCCCCAGGACCGCCTTACCGATCACCGGATCGGCTTAACATTGCATAATCTTCCCTCTATAATGGATGGCGATCTGGATCATCTTATCGAGCAATTGCGGATAGCCGATAGAGCGAAGAAACTGGCGGCGGCGGGGAATTAACGATAAAAATATCCGGTGTATAGATTACTGGAATTCGTTGCTTTCACAAAATAAGAACCCTTTGGCAGATCTAAAATAGGAGCATCATAAATGTTTATTCCATTTAGTTCTTTAGAAATCGGCAATTGTAAACTGCGGATTTCTCTTCCTAAAATATCAAAGATAGTGAGCGAATTAATAGTTTGAACAGAATTTACTTGTACTGAAGAATTTGCAAAATTATAGCTAAGCCAAAAATTTGACGCGGGAAGCTTCGCTTCACTAACAACAGCATTCACAATATCAGGCGTGAAAATCCATGTACCCGCCCATGCCGTTGTTCCCTCATTGTTAATTCCTTGTACTCGCCAAAAATACTTTGCAAAAGCTTTAGTAAATGGCCAAAGAAAAGTCGTATCAGTTATTATTATATCAACGAGAACAGAAGTATTCGGTGTATACAAATAATTCGTAGCAACCTGCAGGTGATAACTTTCAATCGAAAGACCCTTTTTCCATACGAATTTAATACTATCTCCGCTTTGAGTTGATAAATAATCCGGCAAAAGTAGAGTCGGTTGAACTACTAAGTGACATGCAGCAATAGGAGGAAGAAAGTTTGCATATCCGGTTTCATTTATATCGCAGGGCTTTCTACCTCCTGTTCCACTACGAGTTACTTGAAAATGATCATCAGTGAACAAGTTTACTGGAACATCGCCTACAAAATATACGTATACTGGAATTGTCGGATTAGCAATGTATTCCGGTGTCAGGTATATCGTTGCAACTTGCATCTGAAGTTGAGTTGCAACCTTTGGTCCCTGTAAGAAGGAATATAAATCATACCACCAGTGATAGGTTTCTACTTTATTGCAGCTTCCGTAATCAACGTTAATATCCCATCTTGTTAACAGTTTTGCATTACTCTGATACCCGCCTGAGATGACATAAACATATCCGTAAGTTCCTCTTCCAGTATCGGGAATAACACACATACAGTAATTAGTGTCTGATTTAGTGACAGGAATTGAAATGCTATCGATAAATATTTTTGGAGTAGGTCCAACATCGCCATAAATAACTAATTCTCCATTATTAGTAACTGACATTGAATCAATATGAGGAGGCTGCGCAACAATATCACAGACACTTGCGCAATAAAACAAAATGCCGGATATGAAGTATCGAATCATTATTACAAAGATACGGAAGAATACATCATTTAAAACATAGGGCAAGGATTCTTGACCTTTTTCCATTACAAACTGACGGCGGCGGGGACAAATTAAGAATTGCAGTATTATCGTGATGTCCTAAACTTTTAGTATATTTGTAGCCACTTAGTTAACTTATGGAGCCTGTAATCAACGGCCCCAATTGTTGCACCTTCTTTTTAATCATACACTTATGAAAAAACTACTTTCCATTCTTTCGCTCTCTGCGCTTCTGCTTGCATCGTGCAGTAAATCGAGCAGCCCGACTTCGACGAATAACAACAACAACAATAACAATAATACCAACCCGAATAAGGTTGTGGCCACAGTAGGCGGCTCGACAATAACCTTCAATACACTTGGTACAGCCGGGAATGCCACCACTTACATAAATGGTATTGCTGTATTTGCCATTGCAGGAAGAGATTCCGCATCACAAAAAACGATGACTATCGGAGGCGGTGGTTCTGTTTCTGCAGGACAAAGCTACGATATCGGCACTAAATCGGCGACGCAATATTATAATTTCGGGCTGACCTATTCTATGGTAGATGCGTCTGGAAATACGATTTATTACGGTACCACTTCATCAAGCAATACCAAGGTTGGAACGATCTACATCTCTTCAATATCATCATCAAATGTACAAGGGACATTCTCTGCAACACTACCTCAAACGAATCCATCGGACCCTACGAAGACGGTAAGTGTTAATAATGGCAGCTTCAACGTTAACTTTTAATAAGAATTAATTACCAACGAAAGGATCGGATAGCTTCATCCGATCCTTTCGTTATTTTTGTTCCTTCATCTTCAGCACCCACATTCTCATCTTACGGTCCAAGATATCCAGAGGCAGCGCTCCGGAGCCAAGAAGTTCATCATGAAAAGCACGGATATCGAATGTATCTCCTAACTCATTTTGTGCATTGGCGCGAAGCTGCCTGATCTTCATCGCTCCGATCTTATAAGCAAGCGCCTGCCCGGGATCGACGATATAACGATCGACTTCGACTTCGATATCATGAAGGGATTTGCAGGAATTCTCCGCAAAAAAATCGATTGCCTGCTGGCGAGTCCATCCTTTATAATGAATACCGACATCGACGACAAGTCTGATCGAACGCCAAATGCTATATGACAGCTCTCCCATTTTATTATAGGGATCTTTGTAGAATCCAATTTCCTCACCTAATTTTTCTGCATAGAGTGCCCAACCCTCGACAAATGCAGTATAGTCGGAGTTCTTGAGTAATTCCGGGACTCCTTGAAGTTCTTCGGCAAGCGAGATTTGCAAATGATGCCCTGGCACCGATTCATGCAGCGTAAGCGGTTCCATCTCCCATTTCGGACGCGAAGAGAGATCGTATGTATTGACGAAATAATATCCCGGTCGTCCGGATCTGAGCGAACCCCCATTATAATATGCCGTCGTTT
>PLXB01000138.1 GCA_003151215.1 Ignavibacteriota bacterium | reverse complement strand
AATGTCGATTATATCAATCGGGTTTTTACTGCGACACGAGGGTTTGGCTTCAGTTGGAAATTGACGGAGAACGGATTGCTTTCTCCGCAGATCGATTATCGTCTTGATGTGACGAGTAATCTGACCGCTTTGGAAACAACATCGAGATTCAATACCAATGATACGGATGTAAACGGCAATCCGATCTATTCATACGATTCGGCATATTATTACCAGCGCCCCTTCAAAGATGTTCTTGGTGATATCTTTTTTAAGAACGGAGCCCTTGCCAGATTGGGGCAGGATTATCTTACATTACAACATTTTAAATTGACGACAAATCCGCGTCTACCCTGGATATTCTGGCTCGATAAATATATTCGTCCGATTTTTATGTATGAAGTCAATTACAAATGGACCGATGCTCAGACGGGGCAGCAAAATGCGAGAACCGGAAGCTGGAATAATACAATAACGACAGGTCTTGAATTTAACTTGCGCGAACTTGGCGTAGGAATTTTCGGAGCCGACCCTGCCGCTCCTGCCGCAGGAAGCAGGCGGGGAAGAGGGGAATCTCAAAACATCAGAGGCGATGATACCCATCGCGCATCTCAGGCCGCAGAAACTCTGCCGGATGAAGCCGCTGGCGGAACGCCAAATGATTTACATGTTCAAGGAAAATCAAACGTTCGGCGTGTTGGTAATGCACCTATCAATGGCAATCCTGTAACCCGTCCCGGAGAAGTTACGGTAAAATTGGCTCCGATACCATCGACTCCGATCGATACGACATACGGCCATAGCCCCGGTGTTGGTACTCGCGGTATCGTTGATGATCTTTCTGTTAACGATACGCTGCTCACACCAAAAGCCCCTTCCGAACTGCCGGAGGAAGAAGTTGCGACAGAGACCGGCATTACCGGACGTGATATTGTAAAAGCGCTTATTCAGAAACCGTTCTTCGATTGGAACGGAACAAAGTTCAATTTTATCGAAACAAATTATAGCTTGAACGGCGCATTGCAAGGCGATGGCTCAGGCATCACTAACTTTTTGGCTCGAGGAATTTTTTCGCCGGAGTATGATGAGAACGGGCCTTCACGGGCATACCAGCTGGGTCTTATTAACGATCCGAGCGGCAGGCTTCTGATTAAATTCATACCGATATTTCCGTTCGTACAATTCGGCGTCAGGCACGGATTGCGGGCGCCGAACCCATATAGTATTGCGCAAACTGTCGATATTACCGACGTTTTTACGCAGAAAAATACATTGGAATTGCAGACATCCCGGCCGTTATGGACCGGTGCGACGATCAATCTCAACTGGAAAACAGAATTTACCTACGACGAACGCGATCAGCTTCAGATCCTTCAAGACGGAGGTATCCTGCCGCTATCTACAGCGAAAACCGGCGATGTTTCCAGAACATTTCTTTCGTTACCTCCATTAGGATTTCTCAATATTACGCAAAGCGGTATTATGAATGTCGGCCAGAAATGGATCGCGAAAAGTAATGCGGCTTTGGCAGCTCTCGGAAATCTTAATCCGACCGATTCCGCACGCGATGCCCTTCCTGCCGATACTAAAAATAAATTGCAGGTTGCGAGTTTCCTCGAAGGTTTTGAAACACTGCCATTCTTTACCGGGATGCTGCGCGAATATTTGCCGAGGCTGAATTATTCGTTCAATTGGGGCGGTCTGGAAAAATTCATCCTCTTCAAATGGACCGCTGCCGATCGTGTCAGTTTCAGAACGGCATATACCGGAAATTATAAACGAACATTCAAACTCAATCCCGGCGATACCCTTGAACTGACGACTCTTCAAACGGTAACTTATGCGTTCCGCCCGCTCATCGCACTCGATTTCGGATGGGATAAGATCGGCGGCGGAAAGTTAAGCGCAAGCGTGAATTACGATACCCAGACCGATTGGGCTGCCGATTATTCGTTTAACCGTATCACCAAAAGGCTTGCTACGACTTTTGGTATCACTGCGAATTTCCAGAAGGAAGGGCTATCCGTTCCGTTCTTAAAGATCAATCTGAAAAATACGTTCGGCGCAACATTCATTTTTAGCCAGACTATTGCGAACGATCTGTATTATCAGTTTAACGATATCCTCACCAATCCCGGTGGCACCAGCAACGGCGGCATCACCAAGACGACCTTTGAGCCGCGGCTGAGCTATGATCTTAACCAACAGCTATCCATCGAAGCATTTTACCACTATGAGCGCACAACTCCTGCAGCTTCCGGCGTCCTCGTTCCGCCGACCAGACTTATTACGGCTGGTTTTGATATCCGATTGAAGGTCTTTTAGTTTTCCAAACACGGCTGAAGCCTCCGTAACCCCTTTATTTTTCAATAATATCACTGTTCGCACGCACAATTTTCTCCTTTAAAACCAGAGAGTCCGCCAAGGCGGACTCCCAACAAATTCCTTAAATTCTTTTTTCCTGTATTTCATAAATTACAGTCACAAAGATACGAAATTTTCAGCCGTTTGTCAAGGTGCCCATCCAAAATAAATAGGTGCCTCTTTGATGAATAATTATTCATNNCGAAAGACAAAGAAAAAGCCGATCAACTTACGGAGCTGCTTACCTCTGCCGGCCTTTCGGTATGGATCGATCAACTAATCTTAACGTTGCTTCTAGTTGGTCGCGCAAGATCGTCGAAACGATCGAGGAGTGCAAAGTCTTTTTGTTGTTGCTTTCGGAATCGGCGCTGGCCTCGGAAGAATGTGGTGCACGAAGTCACCATCACATCCGAGTGCGCTCGGCCGATGATTCATTTCGACGCAAAAGAGCAATTTAGCGAATCGCCCTCATC
>PLXB01000495.1 GCA_003151215.1 Ignavibacteriota bacterium | reverse complement strand
ATCCAGTCCTGTGATGGTTGTATAGGGGTCAACAGAGCCATCGTCGTCAGAATGCTGAACCTTGAGAGCTGAGAGTCCAGCATCGTCAAGACCAAAATCAACGATAATGCGAGCGGCTCCGTAACCCGAAACATCAACAGAAGTTGTCGTCACGCCAGCCCCATTAACGAGGATAGGTGCAACGAGTTTTTTCTTTGCGATTGATTGTAAGAAGTTCATTTTTTATAAGTAATAAAATTGTGAAAAATGTTGGGGTGCATTATGACGCAACCCCTTGATTTTAGCTAAGTTGCAAGCAGGTAATTGGTCCGGCGTTTACACTGTCACCAACATCGTGAACGTTGATGTCAAAGCGTTCGATACCGCGAATTGCCAACTGGTCATTCACGTATGCTGTTCCGCCAATGTTCGTCTGTAAGAGCGATACACCAGCACGGTCACCGAATGTGGATGAAAGGGGCAAATTCCCATAAATCAAAGGAACCTGTCCTGATGTCGTGAGTCCGAATTGCGTAGATTTCGCTGCGTATTTCGTAGGTAGAACCTGAACGAAGACAACAGGGATACCAGCAAACTCAGGAACCTGGAATCCTTCAAGCAACGTCTGAGCTGTATTTCCACCGCCCTGCATTGCAATTCTCTTGAGCACCTGGAAGAAGAACTGACGTGTGCAATACAGTTTAGCATCACCTGTATCTGCATACTCAGTCAAGGTTCCAATGAGACCCATAACCTCAGCCAGCGTAATGGTTGCCCATGAAGTTGCCGCCGAAGGAGCCACACCTGCCGTACCGAGATTCAAGAGCTGGTTGATAACACCCTTGATTCCGCCGTAAGTTGATGTTCCATCACCGTTGAATCCGCACTTGTCTTCCTTGAGACCGAATGCGTACCCAATTTCACCTGCCAGAATGTCGCCTACATTTACGAAAGCATCTGCGCCAAGTTCAGCAGGATAATAAGCAAGAGCACCAAGTTTCTTGGTCTGCAAATTAACCTGTGAATAAGACATGGTTGAGTCAGTGATTGGGATATTCTCATTTAAGAAATACGCTGTCAACCCAGCTGTACGGCGAGGGATAAGCATAGCATCACTTGACATCGGCATCACATAAGCGTTCGGTTTGAACATTCCGACCTTTTCACGTAATACGATAATCGTATCCTCGAACTCAGGAGCTACTAAATAGCCGCCTGCCACATTCCCGTTCTCAGAAAGAGCGCGATAATCAATACCATTGTCTTTGCAATACCCCTCGGCTTCGGCGATAATGTTTGGGTCACGCTTGAGGTCTTTTCCGAGACAAGCAATAACAGACTGAGAAAAAGCATAAGCCGCCCTCATTCCATCCGGTGTATTCGGAAAGTTACGAAGGTTCGAAGACTTGCGAAGTCTTACACCTTTAGGATTTGAAAAACGTCCCTGCGTGCTCATATCAACAGGAGAGGAATTAAATCCAGGAACAGAGTTCTGCGCTGCGCCTGCCTGGGGTAATCCGCCAAGCCTTCTGCTAAAGGCACTTGCCTTGTCGGCACTCTCTTTTTCAATGGAAAGTTTTTCAACTTTATCCATCAAAGAATTTGCTTGAGTCTCGTCCTCTGCTGTCATAGCAGTATAATTGCCCTTGCCGTCACTATACTTTGCTAAAATCTTATCAGCTTCCGTCTTTGCCTCAAGCAATTCCGTGCCAATAGCATTTTGCGTTCTAAATTCTAAAATTTCAGCCATTTTGGTTGTTAAATTATATGGTTAATTGTAATCTTTGGGTCATGCGACGGGCGATAAGACGCTTAGTCGTTTCGATTCTTTCTTTTTCTAACTCAGCGGGCTCGTTCCGAACTTCTGTCTTATCAGAAGCAGTTTGAGTCGTCGCGCTTGGGTCGTATTTAGAAAGAAAATCATCCATCTTTGCTAAATGCTCGGACATATCATCTGTATATGATTCATGGCATTNNTTTGCTAACAGCTTTACCAGAACGGATACCTTTGATTTTTTCACTGGAGCGTAGTTCGGCAAGCGAAATCTGACGCTGTAAAAAGGCTTTCACTGCGGCAAGCGCGGCTATACCTTGTTCTTTATTTGACATTCCAGCAAGCGGAATTAAACTTTTTGGGTTAGCGAAGAGAACGCGGATTTGGCTCATCATCTGGCTTTGGTCGTCTGTGCCATTATCATCTTCTCCCATACCTTCGCTCAATTTTGAAAGAGAAGAATGGATAGAAAGGACGCATTCTTTAAATTCATCTACTGCTTTCCCGAGCCTGGCGTTTCTATCGTCAGCGGAGCTTCCGTCGCTATCATCAACGGAATCATAGAAATCATTATAAAAAAGGTCTGAGACGAGAGAACTGAGAGCAGAAATAGTTGCGTGCTTTTCGGCTTTTCCGCCCATATAATCACTGCGTATCTCACTGACGCGGGGCTGCATTTCGCTTTTTTCCATTTTTGTTGTGCGTGCGCTTATGACTTGACTTGCAACATTAGCAGGGGTAGTCGTGAGAGAAACCTCTACGACATTTATTTCCTGCATTATTTTAATTGAACCGAAGCCTTTAGCAGCTTCTAAGCCGTCATCCAGATATTCTTTGTGAAGATATTTAGGGAGTTCAGAGGCATAATCTTTAGCGTTGATAAGGAAAGAGCGAACTTCGAAGAATCCAACGGAAAGCCCCATTGATTTGCCAGCATCGAGGCGTTCTTTGACCTTTGTTCTTATCATCTGCGATTCACCGTCAGAATGATATACTCCTTCGATATAAAGACCCTTATCGTCTTCTTTTACATTTGTGAAGAAACCGCAATTAGACCTTAGAGTATAGACAAACCCGTCTTGAGCGGAGTGAGTATCTGGAATAAAACCATTAGCAAGGAGGGCAGGGATGCAGTTAGTATAGCATCCGTCAATCATCAGAGTACCGTAAGAGTCAATCATCCCTTTGACGTTGCCATAACCTTTGAGGTTGCCTCGCGGATCATTGTCGTCAACTCTGAATTGATTCAGCGGAATATATCTCTTCTGTAACTCAGGGGAGCTTTTTTTCTCTGCCATTTAATGTAAAGAAATTTTGCGATTCCTTTACATAAGCAGAATTTTGTTGATATTATTACGGAGGACTTAAAGAAGTATAAAAACAGTCAATGACTATTATTCTTTCAACTTTAAGAAGCCTTCGGAGTCTGCATAGAGTTTAATCGCCTGCTGAAAACGGCTTGACGGGATTGTGCCGACATACCTGTTCTTTTTCGTTCTTGACTTCCCAGAGAATTTGTTCATGTAATAATTTTTCAGCATTTCAAGTGTGAACTCAGGAGAGATAGGAAGATGGATGTCTGGTCTCCATTTTTCAAAATCCTCAATCTTATAGACAGGATGCCCATTCTTGTCTCTTGGACATAAGTCGAAGAAATCCCTTGCTTTTACTCTTATCCTAATCTCTTCTTCGGTAAACCAAGGAGCAAATTCTCCGCTTGCATCGTGGAGAGCGATAGGTTCACGCTCTTTTGGTTTGTGCTCTGCTATGAAGCGGTCGCGCTGTTCGGGGGAAGGGAAATAAATATAAAAATCATCTTCTTCGAGTTGAATGTCTCTCCAAACCCCATCCCAATCAACTGTCATTTTATCGCGCCTTATAGCAAAGAATCTATCTTGGTGATGCGGCAACCACTTTCCTTCCCGTATCGCAACGATTTCTTCAGCGAGTTCTCGTCTTGGTGCGAAAACTTTTTTGCCCGGTTGCCATATTCCTATATTCCTAAAATCGTAAGAATCATGTGCATACTCTACTATCCGATTTTGTAAATCAATAGTCCATAAAGAGGGCAATGTATTTTTCGGACTCCACTCTTCGCGTAATACTTGTGCTCGGTCGTAAGATGGTTGGGGTTCGTATATGCAGGTTTCAGAATGTTCGCCGTTGCTTCGAAAGCAGCAGGCGCAAGGGGTTGGGGTTGTGCTGAGGGGAGTGAGAGTTACATTCTCGTATGTACCATCGTTTCTTTTTATAGAGATTACTCCATATAAATTTGCCACCACATTACTAAGCTGCTTCCTTGAGAGGTCTATTGTATATTTCATAAAAAAATTCCTATGCTGAGTTTTTTATTCCGAGTTTCCATTCTTGAAGTTTTATGCTGATCTTTGTCGTGGTTCAAATGGCATTTCTGGCACAATGAAGCAAGGTTTTTATCTGAATGGTCGTCGAGCTTGTTGTCTAAATGCGCTGTTGTCAGAACTATCTTAATCATTTTTGGATATTCTCCGAATAACGCTTCTCCATCACTGCTGTTCATGTTATTAATCGAGAGTTCGTCGTGCCATTCGCCGCGCCTATCTCGCGCTCCAACTGCATCGTTTTTTACGCCGCAGAACACACACTTGTTTCCATCGCGCTCGCGGATTCGCTTGACAATTTCCTTCCAATCCTTTGGATATAATGACCTATCCTTTATCGGCATTTTTTTTTGTAAAAATCATCACATTAAAAGAGACGATGACATTATTCCTTGAAATTGATATAGCTATATATATATCCTCTCCTGTCTCTTCATCGCAG
>PLXB01000377.1 GCA_003151215.1 Ignavibacteriota bacterium | reverse complement strand
AGTTCTTTGACTTTATCAGTTAGAGCCTCGTGCTCCCCATACCCTATCTTATGCAGAGCGTTGAGTCTATGGAGAAGCATTCCGGTACGTTTGGATCTGTGGAGACTAAAAATCACATCGAAACCTTCTCCATTCAATTCGGCCGCTTTTTTCTCAATCCCCGAAATTCCGGATTCAGTGTTGTATTTATCATAGGTAAAAACTTTATCTACTGAGGGAGATAGCCTCATGATCGGAGCTACTTCAGGTCGGACAAGATATGAGATACGCGAACCGGAAGAAAGCCTCCGAAGCTCTTCGGCAAGCGAAAGCGAGATGACAGCATCTCCGAGAAAAGCAGTTTGAATGACGAGTACATTCATAGTTTAAACATTCTTCCAGCGCCGATGCTGCCAAAGCCATTGATCGGGATGATCTCTGATGATTTTTTCCAAGATTTGAGTATGGCGAGATGTTAATTCTCTTATATTCCCGTATGAATCATTGATCAGGTCACCATAATCAATAGGGTAAAACGTAATTATATAATCGCTATTCTCTTTACGGAGACACTTCGCAAAAAGCATTGGGGCCCGGGTACGAAGAGCAAGCCGCGCCGGACCTTCGAAAGTTGGCACCGCATGGCCAAAGAATTCAACCCTTACGCTTTCTCCAGGAGCTGACTGATCAGCGAGCAAAGCAATGCAACCGCCACCTTGAAGTACCCTATACATCTTCCTTATATCACCTGCATTAATAAGAGAGTTTCCGGTACGCTTTCTCATTCTTTCTAAAAAGCGCTCTGCGAATGAAGTCCGGATATTCTTTCTTACAATAGCAAAGTTCTCATTTAAGATCAATGCTCCACCGAGAGCAAGCCATTCCCAATTAGCAAAATGTGCGGCGACAACGATCAGTCCTTTATTTCGAGCAAAATATTTGTGAAAAATTTCAGGGTTAGAAATACTTATATGCTTTGCAATATTTTTATGACTTGCAAAGCGGAGAAAAATCATTTCTGCAAATACGATACCGAGATTCCGGTATGCTTTCTTTATAATTTCCTTTTGTTTCGATATGGATAATTCGGGGAATGCATTCGTAAGATTTTCAATCGTTACGGCCTTTCTGGTACCGAACATATATGCAATTCTTGAAATGATAATTCCGAAAAGACTCAGCGTCGTCCTCACGTGAAGATAGGATTAATGAGTGGTGGCTGCTTCCTGAATGTACCAATCAGTTTCATAGACTTCGCCTTGCACATTTGAATGTACAAGAACAAATTTTCCTCCTCCCTGCTTATCGACAAAAATAAAAGTCGGATAATTATAATTGATTATAACTTTAGTCGCTTCTGTAGGAGACCTATCTGAAGAAAGAACATGAATATTGATATCATTATATTGCCAAACAATATATGGTTTTGCATCCACAGAATGAAGTTCCGATCTTATATTTCGTTCGTCCGGCGCTCCGTAAGTAAGATAGATCCTGCCAAAATCTGTTTCCCAACCCGGTGTTTTTTGGTATGTAAATTTCTTATTAGCATCATCGACATGCCTATAAAATGTTCTATATGCTGAAAGAGGCGAAGAGGCAGCTTGCTCTTTATCTTTTGTCCGCCAGAAATTGAACAAAAACCTTTTTTCATCGGTAATTATTGCTTCTTTGGCGGCTGGGGTTTCAGCAAGCTCCAATTTCTGTTTGAGTTTCTTCCATGCTTTAGCCTGTTCATTTTTGCCGATATACATAGCCTGCTCTCCTTTTTCCTCAAGTTCCAAATCCGTCATTCTGCTGATATCTGAAGACAGATATATTGATTCTTCATCAAGAGCCGCAGATGGTACTTCGTTTTGTTCTTCAGATAGTTTCATTCCGCTATCATAGAAAAAAACTTTCTGTATTGCTGCTACTACTTTTCCGCCACGTTTGATCTCGATTTCTAAAGTATAACTATCAGTAGGCAAGCCATCTACATCGATTGAGCCGACAAGAGGAATCGTTGTTGCTGCTAATTGCTGCCCATGCGAATTTGAGAACATTTCATGCTTCTGACCATCAAGGACTTGCGTAATAACCTCGCATCTCTCTGAAGAGGATATATCGGCCATAGGAATATATAATTCTGTATAATAATTTAATTTACTATTTGAAGTACTGAATACTTTGGACGGATTAGGAATAATAACATAACCCACTTTCTCAAAGGGAGACGAATGATCGGTTGCGGAAGTTAAACTGTTTGCAAGCTCTACTCCGGATAAGTAAAAAATTTCTTTGGAAATGACAGGTACAAAGATATTCCTTTTAATGGTATCAAACAATTGTTTTCCCTTATCATCGACAGACTGGAAAATGAGCACAGCTACATCGTTCGATTTAATATTTGCTGTTAGTACAGTGCCATCAAGTATTAACGAACCACTGGCATTATCAAGTGATGACTTTGTTCCGGAGAATACCTTCTCTTTTTTGATATCACGAGCAGCAATAACATGTCTATCCTGCCAAAGTTCGGCACGAACATTTATAGGGGCAGTCCAGATATTGCCTTTTTGCTCGAATCGCAATGCTCCCTGAATAATGCTATAATATATTTCTGCTTGAATCTTTCCTGAATCGCGAACAAAGGCAATAGCATCCATTTCTACTGTTCCCTGCGGCGGTTGGGCTACTGAAGAAACATGCAGCGATAGAAGTATAATAAAAGTAATAATAATCTTTTGCATCGGTAAAAATTCAGTTATAATGTAATAACTTTCGTGTATACGATAACTATAACGTCTGTTACAAATAAAAAGAGCGCCATTTCTGAAGAAGAAAGGCGCCCAAATAAATCAAGTAAGGCGACTATTGAAAAGCAGCATTCACCGATATCCTATGGATTAACCCAAAATTCTTTGTCGTATTAATTCCATAATCGATCGTTCCGAGGAAATCCTCGGTTTTATATTTGAATCCGGCGCCCAATCCCAATCCAAGCTGATCCTGATTAAATCCGTATCCAGCCCGGATTGCAAGAATATCATTCCATACGTATTCGCCGCCAATATTATACGTTTCCGGTCCATCGGAATGGGCAGCAAAATCAAAAGCGACATTCAACTTTTGATCTTCTAATGTCCCCTGAAAAACNNAAATTACTCGTCACAAGCTGAGCATCCAATCCGCGCCCTGTCGTGTTGATCGTATTGTCCTGGGCAACAATAGAAAGAGAGTTCCCCTGAAAATTTCGATCAGGTCCCAAATTCGAGAGCGCCATAGAAATTTTTAAATGATAAAAATCGGTTTGATAGAGCGATCCTGCGTCAAACCCAATCCCATCTGCAGAAAGATCAAGAATCGAACTGCGAATATATTTCATTGTGATACCGAATGAAAAGCGATCTGTCATTGC
>PLXB01000305.1 GCA_003151215.1 Ignavibacteriota bacterium | reverse complement strand
ATTAAGCGCATCGGAGCCGACGGCGGTGTTACCCCCTCCCTTTTGGTTATGCTCGAGTGCACCCCAAGCGACAGCGGTATTATTGCTTCCGGTGGTGTTGTTAAGGAGCGCACTTGCACCGCAAGCGGTATTTTGCTCGCCATAGCCCTGTAAGGCCAATCCCCCCGTGTTGTTAAAGAGCGCCCAGTAGCCGATAGCAGTGTTATGATATCCGGTCGTGTTCGCAGCGAGTGCACCAGAGCCGCAGGCGGTATTCTGTGCACCGAGGGCTACTGTGTTATCGGGGGGGTTGGCCCAGCCGCCTGTGCTGGTGATGTTAGTGAGCGCCTTGTTGCCGATCCCTGTGTTATCAGTACAAGGAGCTGTACCNNATTTCCTGCGAGGTTACCCGCAAAAAAATTTGTAAAATTTGTTGCGTCCCCAAAGCTGTGAATGTATGTATTGCCATTTTGGAAAATTACCCCTACTCCTGATGCCGCTGTTGTCGGGAGCTTGATGCCACCACTCGAGAGCATCCGCATCTGCTCATTACCATTCGCCTTCATGATGACGTCGAAAGCACCACTGATTCCGCCGAAAATGCTGGAGGCAGTAAGAGTGTTCCCACCGACTATCCATGGCACTGTACTCCCATTACCTCCATTTGCAATTGGGAGAATACCTGACACATCTGCGGTAAGACTGACTGCGCTGTATGTTGGTGGTGCATTCCCATGAAGGACTGTATTCCCCGATGACCCTAAAACTCCCCCAAGAACAGAAGTAGCCGTAACATCAGTTAATGCTACGCGATCTCCTGCTGCTTGTATTGTCGGAGTATGCACCTTTGATCCATTTATCAAAGTTTGAAGCACATCATCAGCGAGTTTCGCCTGCGTGATAGATTTATCGGGTACGTTCAAGGCGTGAGGAACGGCGGCAAGTTGCGTTCGCGGCAGCATTTCTGCGGAACCGTCAACGCTTATACCGATCCAAAGCGTCTTCGAGAAGTCCTGAGTAACTGGTAATGGATATGCTCCGCTGCCGAGCAGCACAGTAAAGACACTTCCTGTTATCTGTTGTTTGTACGTTCCGCTCCAGACGGTCTGTGTGCCGTTAGCGTCCGAGTAGAGTGTAGCCGTGATAAGGTGATCCCCGGTTACCTGGCTGCCGCTATTTGTCGTAACAGAGCCTTGATAGGAGATCACTCTATTTTCTGCCTGTTGTGCGTGCATTGCAACTGGCAGGAGCAATAGAAACATTGCCGCAAGAATGCTCGACGCCAAAAGGCGGATCGTTCTTAGAGCAAACAAGGAATTGATGCGTTTTTTCATTGTCGTATCGTTTATATTTGGATGAGGATAGTTTCCAAAGGAGACCAATAAGCGAATACGTCACATCACACTAAAAAAAAGAACGGAGCCAATATTCTTCTCATTGGACTCCCATGGCTAATATACATACTTCAAATATTGAAATGGGTACGTATATTTCAAAACGAAGATACGAAACTTTTTAGGACTTATGATAGAAACAAGATTTACGGAATGATGGGCCTCTGCTGACAACTATTAATAGAACATTCACCCCAACCCTCTTACGGAGTATAGGGTGAGGGAGTTTTATGCGCCCCTCTCTGCGTTATCTATGTTTTGTAAATTTTTACTGATTACATGTACCCTGAACTGAAGACCTCGCTTGCGCCGGATGAACGTGAGCAGGAAATATTGCGGCTCTGGAAGGCAAAAGATATTTTTCATCGCTCCGTATCCGAGCGCGATGCCGATACTATTTTTTCATTCTACGAAGGTCCGCCGACGGTCAATGGCGATCCCGGCATTCATCATGTTATTTCGCGTACGATCAAGGATACGATCTGCCGCTATAAAACAATGCGGGGCTACCGTGTCGAGCGCAAAGCCGGTTGGGATACGCACGGGCTTCCGGTGGAAATTGCCGTTGAACGCAAGCATGGGTTCAAGCATAAGCACGATATCATCGAATTCGGGGTCGAGAAATTCAATAAAGAATGCCGCGATCTCGTCTATGAAAATATCGAGCGTAAAGACGGCTGGGAAGCGATGACCGAGCGTATGGCTTATTGGGTGGATATGTCGAAGCCCTATATTACCTGCACTCCGGAGTACGTAGAATCGGTCTGGTGGGCGCTGAAGAAATTTTTCGATGCCGGGAAAATTTATCGGGGCTATAAGATCCAGCCTTACTGTCCGCGCTGCGAAACGGCGCTGAGTTCGCATGAAGTTGCGCTTGGGTATAAGAACGCGAAGGATCCTTCGGTATATGTCAAATTCAAACGGAAGAATACAGGCGAGGATGAATATTTTTTAGCATGGACGACAACTCCGTGGACGCTGATCTCGAACGTTGCCCTTGCCGTGCATCCTGATGTTGATTATGTTACCGTCATCAATAAGCGCAAAGATAAACCGACAGAGCGCTTAGTTCTTGCCGAGCCGCTTCTGCAAAAACTCGATGGCGAATATGAGATCGTCGGGCGGCATCTTGGAAAAGATTTAGAAGGAGAGCTTTATGAACCGCTTTTCAATTACTTAACGACAAGCGATGAATTACTGAAGACACCGGGATACAAAGAGCAAATTGCCAAGTCATTCAAGATCGTTGCCGATCGCTATGTAACGACGGAAGACGGAACAGGCATCGTGCATCAATCTCCTGCTTATGGCGAAGATGATTACCGCGTCTCGCAGAAATACGGATTCCCGCTTGTCGTGACGGTGAATGAATCAGGTAATTTCAAACCGTATATTACGCGCTACGCCGGAAAATTTTTCAAAGAAGCCGATCCGGAGATCATGGACGATCTGAAGAAAACGGGATTGCTTTACCGGAAAGAAACGGTCGAGCATACCTATCCTTTCTGCTGGCGCTGCGATACGCCGCTGATGTATTATGCAAGGAATTCCTGGTATATCAAAGTTACGGATTTCCGCGATGAACTTGTCAGGCAAAACAAAACGATCAACTGGCATCCGCCGGAGATCGGCGAAGGGCGTTTCGGGAATTGGCTGGAAGACTTGAAAGATTGGGGCATATCGCGTGAAAGATTCTGGGGTACGCCATTTCCGATATGGGTAAGCGACGACATTGAGGAGATGAAAGGTATCGGAAGTTACAGAGATCTCATCGGTGCAGAGTGGCTTGATGATTCCGGATCGCCGACAGGAAAATTATTTACCGCATCGGATGTCAAAGATTTCGATCCGCATAAACCGATCGTCGATAGACTTGCTTTCAAATCGGAAAAAGGAAAAGGATATTTAAAACGTGTCCCGGATGTGATCGACGTTTGGTTCGATTCAGGTTCGATGCCGTTTGCGCAGTATCACTACCCATTCGAAAATGAAGAATTGTTCGATAAGGCTTTTCCCGCCGATTTTATCTGTGAAGGTATCGATCAGACGCGAGGTTGGTTTTATACACTTCATGCGATCAATACTTTTCTTTTTAATAAACCTGCATATAAAAATATCATCGTCAACGATCTTGTCCTTGATAAGCAAGGCCAGAAGATGTCGAAGTCGAAAGGAAATTCCGTCAATCCTTTCGAAGCAATGAAGAAATTCGGTACGGATGCGATCCGTTGGAATTTCATGGAAGCATCGGTGCCTTGGAAGCCGAAGCTCTATAATGACGATGATCTTGTCGATGTTGAAAGAAAATTCTTCGGCACGCTTATAAATACCTATGGCTTCTTTACGCTGTATGCAAATATT
>PLXB01000356.1:1585-2912 GCA_003151215.1 Ignavibacteriota bacterium | reverse complement strand
CCAGATTTCCTCGTTCGCAATGATACTACTCAGATGGCGACCAGAAAAATCTGGGCTGCTGGGGTACTCAGTGACTTTGCGGAGAGCTACGTTACGCGTCACATCGAAGAAATTAAGCATGAGGGCGACGCGGATTATTTTGTCAAGAATTTCCGCATTAACGATGCAATGTTCAATCAGATCCTTCAAATGGCGAAGGATAAGAAGTTAGACATTGACATGAGCCAGTTTAACATAGACAAGCCCTGGCTTGCAGTTGTACTGCGAGCAGAAATAGGTCGTCATATCTTTGGCAACGAAGTCCGCTATCGGATTCTGCTCGAGAACGACCGGCAATATCAGAAAGCTTATAGTGTTCTCGATGAGGCGAGTCACCTCGCAGCAGCATTTAAATAGAATTTACACCGACAAATGCGTCTGAGAATCAGCCAATGCAAAAGCATTGGCTGATTTATTTTTATTGGCCAGTGGACAGGCATGCAAGAATAATAGCGTTGACAAGTACGGTCAGACTATACTTGGAGTGATGGATTTAGTCCAGCACAGTTACAGTTTTATAAATAGGGAATACAGAGTGTTCAGAGATTCCTTTAATTTAATTGAAATCTTTTTCCTGTCGCAAGAGCATTCTATGTAAGGACTGAGCAGTATGGCCAGACAATCGAAATTTTTTGCAATTCCCGACGAGCCCGCGCCGATTTTCGAAGGTTATTCGCAAGAGACCTTTAAATTTCTTCACGGCTTGAAGAAAAATAACAACAAAGAGTGGTTTGAAAAGCACCGCGATGAGTATGAGATATTCCTTCGTACACCCTCGAAGGCGCTTGCCTACACAATGGGCAGGCATTTTAAGGACAACAGAATGCCTCTTATTGGGAATGCAAAAACCTCACTTTTCCGCATTAATCGTGATATTCGGTTCAGCAAAGACAAATCACCCTATAAGACTCATATCGGCTTGTCATTTCCCCTCGAGGGAACAAAGAAAGAAGAATGGTGTGGATTCTATTTTAGCTTCGAGCCTGCTGCAAAGGGAAAAGGAATTACATCCTTCATAGGCGGTGGGGTATATATGCCGATGGCGCCTTATCTAAAGCGTATTCGAACGAAGATCGACTCGAAACATAAAGAGCTAAAAAAAGCTATCGAAGCTGAGAGTTTTCAAGAGGTATATCCTGAAGGATTACATGGCGAGTCACTTAAACGCCCTCCCATTGGCTATAATGAAGACAACCCGGCCATAGAATGGTTGAAAATGAAGAGCTATATCTTTGGTTCGGCACTTACAGAGGCCGATCTCTGCAATGAAGACCTGCCACAGATAATT
>PLXB01000356.1:0-1510 GCA_003151215.1 Ignavibacteriota bacterium | reverse complement strand
GCTGACACAGTGAAAAAGAATCGCGCAAGAATTATTCTCATTCTCCTCTTTATTGTCGGGGCGGTCTATGCTCTGTATCCGACGTATAAGAGCCAGCAATATAAAAGCGAACTCGATCAATTCGGTAATACTCCGCAAGACTCGCTAAGGCGAGTTAATTGGATGAACCAGAATGGAGAGGCCTTAAAATCTGATGCGGCAAAAGCCATTAAGCTTGGCCTCGATCTGCGTGGGGGCATCTATGTTACCATGGAGGTCGATGTCCTGAAGTTCATCGAAGAGCAGGCTTTACAGAAGGACGCTGTCTTCCAACAGGTAATCGATGCAACAGAAAAGGATGAGGCAACGAGCGAAAATCCTATCGTTCCAATCTTTATCCAGCATTTCAATGAGATTGCCAAGCCTCGAGGAAAATCGCTCGCTAATTATTTTTACTTTAGCGGCGCCGGCGCCGGTGACGATGCGAGCATTCAGAAGGCACTTCAGCTCGGCGTTGATGAAGCGGTCGATCGTGCCATTGAGATCATTCGCAATCGTATCGATCAGTTTGGTTTGACCGAGCCAACGATTCAAAAGGAAGGCAATCGCCGGATCATCATCGAACTTCCGGGAGTCGGCGATCCGACGCAGGTCCATCAGCTTCTTCAGGGAACGGCACAATTGGAATTCCGGCTGCTGAAAGATCCAGAGATCGTGCAAAGAGTTCTCGATCGTATCGACAAACATCTTGCTGGCGATACGAGTCTTGCCAGATTGACCCAGCGAGATACTGCAAAGTTAAAGGATACTGCAAATGCTGCTATAGCCCAGGCAGATTCTATTAAAAAGGTAGCATCTAAAAAGGCTGAGGCAAGTATCAGGGATACATCGGCTGCTGCGAAGGCCATGGCGCAGAAGTTCAGCCCTGAAGATTCGGCGCACCGTGCCGATTCCATCGCTGAAATTGGGATGACCCAGGATCAGAAGTATCAGCGCTATGTCAAGCTTCATCCCTTTTCGTCAATCATGACGAAAGGAATGAACCAAAAAACCGGCGATATTTATGTTACGGCATCCGACCGTCAACTTATCAAAACGCTGCTTAATCGGGCGGATGTCAAGCCTCTATATCAGGACGAGGTGGCCTTTATGTTCACTCGCCCATTGCCGACCGAAAAAGCGAATGAAAGTATTTATGAGTTGTACTTTCTGAATAGTCAGGCAGAACTTACGGGTAAAGTTATTACGGACGCACGTGCTGATATCGATCCTTCGAGCGGCAGGCCAGAGGTGAGCATGACAATGGATGACGATGGCACACGTGTTTGGCGCCGGGTTACGAAGGCGAATATCCATAAGAAAGTCGCGATCGTTCTCGATAGTGTTGTGTATTCCGCTCCTGTTGTAAATGGCGAAATTCCAAATGGTAACTCGCAAATTACAGGTTCAGGCGATATGAATGAAGCGAATCTGCTTAAAATTGTACTGAAAGCTGGTGCGCTTCCTGCTCCTGTTAAGATCATTCAGGAAT
>PLXB01000494.1 GCA_003151215.1 Ignavibacteriota bacterium | reverse complement strand
TGCGCGTAAAGCGCAACGGCGCCTGTACCGTCTGCGAAGACTGCGGGACGACCTCGGGTTGTTCGTAAGCTTTCTCCAGTAGGGCGGACTCTTAGTCCGCCCGAACTGCTAAACGGAGTAGGGAAAGAGCTTTATCCGAAGCGAGAAGAAAGGTTTTGTTGAATGGCTAAAAGAAAGAGGCGTCTCGATTTCGAAATCGGTAAACTCACAAGTTCAATTGAGAACACTCTGACCGGTGAAGTATTCGAGACGGAAATTATTCGGCTGCATGTATCAGATAGCCCGCTCATAAAGAAAAGGGAGTGGGTATTCGATTGGCAAATTGAATTGATGGATACTGATCGAGAGGTATATGCCATAGTTACTCGAGAAAATCCAGAAATTTTTCATGGACTTGTCAGCATTGCTGATAATATCGACCACATCCAGATGTATTTACTGGAAAATGCTGCATTTAATCGGGGTAATAGTAAACTTTACGATGGCGTAGCATTAAATTTAGTAGCTTTTGTTTGTAAAAAATCGTTCGAGAAAGGTTTCGCCGGCGCCATCGCATTTATTGCAAAGACTACCCTTATCGAGCATTATGAAAAAAAACTCGGTGCAAAACGATTAGATGGTAATAAGATGTTTATAGATACGAGAGAAGCTTACTTCTTAGTTAAACAGTATTATAAGGATTTCGACAATGCAGATGGACTATAAAGCTCTGAAAAAAATGGATCTCTACGTCGTGAACAAACCATGGTCACCGGAGGAGCGTGCAACTCTCAGTAAATATCTTGCCGAAAGCAAGAAGAAAAACGCGAAACTGATTGCGCGGATCGAGGCAAGTCTGAAGAAAAAGAAAACTGCGGCAAAAGCGAAAAGCAGGAAGGCAGTGAAGGCGTGAGCCGGCAATGCCCCGCCTGCGGCTCCATGCGCGTAAAGCGCAACGGCGCCTGCACCGTCTGCGAGGATTGCGGGACGACGAGCGGATGCAGCTAAGTGATAAAGTAAAATTACTTTGAAAAGGCGCACGTAAATGTGCGCCTTTTGTTTCTATTCCGATATTTGATTCACTATGAACGATTACGACTTTTCTTCCATAAACGACAAAGAGTTCGAAGTGTTAATCTGCGATCTTCTCAATGCCAAATTTAAGTTGGAGTTGCAGAGCTTCAAGTCCGGCAAAGATAAGGGTATAGATCTACGTTATTCTACACCGATAAATAAGAATTCCATTGTTGTCCAAGCTAAACACTATCTTCGATCTGGTTTTGATCAATTAAAATTTAAGCTCAAAAATGAAGAACTAAAAAAAATTGAGCTATTGAAACCTGACCAGTACATCGTTGTAACTTCATTGCCACTTTCACATTTACAAAAGAACGAGCTCAAAGAGATCTTGAGTCCTTTTGTGCTTTCTGAGAATGACATAATAGGGCAAGAAGACCTTAATAGGTACCTAAGAGAATTTCCTGATATTGAGAAAAGACACTTCAAATTATGGCTTCCAAGTATCGCTGTCTTGACCTCTGTACTAAACAATGCTATTGAGGGAAGGACACGATACCTACTAGAAAAGATAAGTAAGGGCATCAAATTTTACGTGCCTACAAAGAAATATGATGAGGCTATTGGCGTTTTGCAAAAACAAAAACTACTTCTTGTAACTGGTCAACCGGGAATAGGAAAAACAACCCTTGCAGAAATGCTAATTTATGAGTGGGCATCAAAGGGCTTTAAAATCCATGAGGTTGAAAATATCAGAGAAGCAGAAGACATAATGTCTTCTAATGAGGAGGAAAAACAGCTCTTTTTCTTTGATGATTTTCTCGGCGCAAATTATAATGAGATACTTAATGACCAAAAAACGGAAAGTCAATTAATGTCATTCGTCGAGCGCGTTAGGAATACCCCAAATAAATACTTGCTCTTAACAACTCGAACAGTTATTCTGACCCAAGCAACGATGCGATATGAGAAGATTGGTCATTCGAAGCTAAGCAGGGAGCATTTCGAGATCTATCTTGGCGATTATACTAAATTTGAAAAGGCATTAATTTTGTATAATCATTGCTACTTTCATTCACTCCCAGAACTTTTTTATAGAGTCATCCTCGACTCTAGATTCTATATAAGCATAGTGCAGCATAAGAATTATACTCCTCGAATTGTCGAGTTTATAACAGATGCCTCTCGCATTGATGGGTTCACCCCGGAACAATATCATGACTTTGTTCTTGGCAATCTCAACAATCCACAAGGTATCTGGCAGAATTCCTATATTAATCAAATTGGATATTTTGAACGTTGTTTGTTAAATACACTACTGACTTTTAAGGGAACAGTGGAAGAAGAAGTGCTTCAATTAGCATTTCAATCTCGTTTGGAATATGAAAAGCAAGACAATAATCAGAAACTCTTTTCAGGTCAATTTAACAAGTCTATAAGGATTCTTCTAAAGGGTTTTATCAATTCAGTGATGAGCGAAGCAGGTACAGGGAAAAAGTTTTTATTGCGGAATTATTCTTTTATTAATCCATCTCTTGCAGATTTTCTAATCGGCTTCGTCAAAGAGGTTCCTGACGAAAAAAAAGCCATCGTAAGTAGTTTTTGTTTTGTAGAGCAATTAGATAAATTTAGTCCGAGCAAATCAGTATTTTCTCTTGAGAAGGAGTTGCAAGTAAGCATACGGAATCGGATCGATAGTGGTATTATTCGCTGTAATAAATACGAAGAGGGTAAGGTGTCAATAAGACTTATTACATTGGCGGATTGCTTGTGTCGTTTTTGTCCGGACGTGGATATTGATCTAGCGCTCTTTAATATACTCTCTGCTGCAAACCTAGGTGATGCGGCAGCATACTGTACTAATGAGATTATCTTTATAATGCAAAATGTGAATGTTGATGATGAGCCCNNTTTGAGAAGTTCAATAGGGATTATGACTTGTATAGTGAAAGTAACGATGGATCGGATTCGCTCCTGACAATGATACGGCGAATAATGGAGTCCTATGCAGATGGCGTTATTGATGATCAAAAACGGAGTATTAAAGAAATAAGGGATGCTGAACTGTTGTATGAGCACCTGGATGATGTTGCTCACGAATTAGAATCTAAAGTATTTCCAGGAAGTAGTTTTTCTAACCTCGACTATGGATTTGAATTTGACATGGGACACTGGGAAAACATAATTGCGGAGAATCTTGAAGAAGAAGAGAGAATTGAGTGGAATAGAGAGGGCGGTTTCGTTTCCTCAGCATCAACTTCCGAGGACCAAAGAAACGAAGACGCTGCTATAGACAATCTCTTCTCGCAAGCCTAATGTATCTTAAATAACCCGCAGCTCCCCAACCCCCATCCCTTGCACCCCGCACTGCTTCAATTGCGCCAGCGACAGGGGAATGTAAAATTAAAAATGTANNAAATGTAAAATGTAAAATTGGGGGGATTAGATTTTCGGCCAAGAGTCGGGATGTTGATGCATATGGCGACAGCCTAAGATCAAGACTTCATTATTGTCGAAATAATAAAAGAGCGCATACGGAAATTTCCTCGTAAAAGCTCTGCGGATTCTGGGAGAAGCATGCGGATACATTTCAGGAAATTGGCGAAGATTTGAATAAACAACATCGAGGTCTTCGAGAAATTCTTCGCCTACACCTTCGGACCTTGATTCATACCAATCATGTATGGAAAGGATGTCTCGTCGCGCGTTTTCGCGGAACGTGATAGTATAGGTCACTTCTTCTTTGAAATGCTTGCGCGAACAACTTCCCAGGTTTCGCCTTTGTCGCCGTCTTTAAGATATTCATCAAGCCGTCTTTCCATTTCGGCAAGGTCTTCGGGAGGAACAGGGATCTTCGATTTTTCCATATCGATGGAATCCCACAGATCAAAGACAAGCTGAACCTTCTCCTCGAAAGGCAGAGTCGATAATGATTGAGCTAAAGCGGTCATGCTTAATATAACAGAAAATGAGAGTTGGTGTTCCCGGGGCAGATTCGTAATCGGATATGGTGGAACTTCGGAATAGGTGCCCATTTGTTTTACGAAGGGCAAATAGTTGTT
>PLXB01000108.1:6975-7604 GCA_003151215.1 Ignavibacteriota bacterium | reverse complement strand
CTGCTCCGTCGTCTCTCATATTTTGCGCGATGAGATCATCCAGCTTCCTGGTCTATCCGGCAGAAAGCCGCGCCAGATCGAACGCTCACTTCTTGCTCGCATCATTCAGCCTCGTATGGAAGAGATGCTGGAATTCTCCTTCAAAGAAATTAAGCGCTCAGGCTTTGCGAGAAATCTCGGTGCAGGAGTTGTGCTCACCGGCGGCGGTTCAATGATCAATAGCACTCGTGAACTAGCCGAAGCGATCTTCGATATGCCCGTCAAAATAGGCATGCCGATGGGCTTCNNTGTCAAAGAGATCGAATCGCCCGTCTATGCTACTGCAGTCGGCCTCGTACTTTTCGCATTTAAGAATACGACACCAAGTTCGCTGCATTCATTTGTCGATGAACAGGAAGAAGAGCAACAAATGTCAGACGAAGAAATGCGTCTTGCCGAAGAATCCGATCGGAAGAAACCAAATGTCATGGGACGTATGAAAGAGTGGTTTGAGCATTTGTAAATCATGGACAAATATTAAAATAAATTTTCAACCTAAAAACATTACTTACAGGAGTAACGAACAATGATCGAACTAGATACAAGAGAAGATTACGGCGCGCAAATTAAGGTCGTCGGCATTGGCGGAG
>PLXB01000108.1:0-6895 GCA_003151215.1 Ignavibacteriota bacterium | reverse complement strand
TCACCGCCGGTATGGGCGGCGGCACAGGCACAGGCGGCGCAGCAAAAGTTGCACAGCTTGCAAAGGCGCAAGGTTCGCTTGTTGTGGGTATCGTTACGCGTCCTTTTTCTTTCGAAGGCAAGCGCCGCTTGAAGCAGGCAGAAGAAGGCATCGAAGAACTTCGCAAAAATGTCGATACGCTGATCGTTATTCCGAATCAGAAACTTCTCGCTCTTGTGCAGGCAGGCACATCGCTTCTTGATGGATTCGAGATCGCCAATCAGGTGCTCTATAATGCAACGCGCGGCATCTCGGAACTCATCACGCGGCACGGATATATCAATGTCGATTTCGCCGATGTTCGCACGATCATGAGCGATATGGGCGATGCCATCATGGGCGCCGGAACTGCAGCAGGCGAACACCGCGCCGCCATTGCAGCCGAGACGGCGATCAGCTCACCTCATCTTGAAGGCGATTCGATCCAGGGAGCGCAGGGAGTACTCGTTAATATCACCGGCGGGAAAAATATGACGCTGCTCGAAGTATCCGAAGCAACGCAGATCATTCACGATGCTGCCGGCGACGATGCCAATATTATTTTCGGAGCTGTGCTCGATGAATCGATGACCGATGAGATCATGGTCACCGTGATCGCAACGGGCTTTAATAATAAGCCAACCTTCACCGGGCTTTCTGATCCCGGCGAAGAGAAATCCAATATTCCTTACGTATCGGCTGAAGAAGTGCTCGGCACAAAGCGTCCGCCGCGCGTGGAGCGCATGACGGCGCCGATGACGATGGATGAATATGAAGAGCACAAACAGATCCTCAGAAATGAAGGGCGCGACGAAGCCCGCATTCCCGAACCCGAAGCTGCTCTGCCCAGAGTCGAGCGCATGTCGCATCGCGGCACGCTGCCCGAGCGCGAGCAGAACGGAAATGCCTTCGAGCGCCTATCCAACGGAGCCTTCCGCGCCTCGACTCCGGTGCGCCTGACGCCATCGAACGAAACCAATCACGTACCAAGCGGTCCGCGCGACCTGAAGGAATTCGATACGCCTGCCTATCTCAGGCGCGGCATCACGCTTCCTTCGATCGAAGAGCAGGAAGATGCAGCCGATTCACCCGTCATGGCCGGAGAGCGCGAAGAAGCCCCGCAGCAGCCAAGAGCAGCAAGGGACGACAGACCGACCTTCTTAAGAAAGATCATGGATTAAATAAACTCCCTCTCCCGGTACTCCGGGAGAGGGTTGGGGTGAGGGCGCGGAACAACTTCTTCCGAATTTCCTGTTACCAAACGAGGAGATAGTGGTATGCATACAATGAATTATATCGTTTGGAAGGAAGAGGAATTCTTCGTTTCGCAATGCTTGAATAATAATGTTTCATCATTTGGGGATACCAGGGATGAAGCCGTTGCGAATTTGAAAGAAGCCGTTGAACTCTCTTTAGAAGGCGAAGAACATGCCGAATATACTCCTGTGGATCTGGTCGAAATAGGCGCCGCCGAAGTCTATGCCTGAACGGTTCTCCTCGAACGAGATTTTTGCCTCGCTGAGCCTATGATAACCCCTTATAAATCAACATTCTAATTATACACACAACACTCTTTTCCCTTCCCAATATAAGCATTCATCCTTCATCCTTCCTCTTTCATCCTTATCCTCCCAATTTTACATTTTACATCCTTCGGCAAGCTCAGGACAAGCTTTTAATTTTTAATTCCCCCACTACTCCCATGCCGTTATCTCTACCACATCGCCTCGCATTTCGACGCTAAGGGAAGTATCATCGTCATCGCCGGTATCCTGCAACTCGGCTTCCATTCCATAAAGGCTTTCCGGAGATAAGCCCGCCGATGGCTCGATCGGGGCAAGCCAGGCGAAGAATTTATTTTCTCTTCCGTCATTTCCTTCCATGAAATGAAATTTCAACATCTGATAGCCGTGGTTCGTACAAACTGCTTCAATTGCTTCGCGATCAAATATTCCGTCTTCAATGTCGTAGATCATATTATTCTCCTTTCAAAATTGCTTTTAGGTCGGCTCTTATTTGCCTCGCTGAGCATGGTATAACCCTTTATAAATCAACATTCTAATTTTCATTTTTTCAGATATTCTCTTTCCCCGATTTCTCCAATTTTAGCTTTTAGCTTATAGCTTTTCGCTTGCCCCCTGGTGCCCATCGATTGGCGCTTTAATATACGGTATCTTTTTCCGATTTGCAATAGGTGCCCATCATTTTTTTTAAGATTTAATATTACGGGCACCTTATATCGTTTAGCAATCACCATCCTTGCTGAAGTTATTCCATTTTTAGGATGATTCCTAAAATGATTTGTTATATTAAAATGGAAACTATAGGCACCATTGTTAATTAGATCTGAAATATTGTCAAGTTACACCAACTATATCAACGATACCTTAGTACCGAGGATAACAGAACGGGAAACAGTTCTGGATTTATTCGCCGGTTGCGGAGGACTATCACTTGGTTTTGAGGCTGTCGGGTATAAGACATTAGGCTTTGAAATGGATGTTTCCGCATCCGAAACCTATTCTGCGAATCTTATTGGCAATTGTCTTTCAATAAAGTTAGATCTTGATTTTCAATATCCGAACGCAGATATAATAATTGGCGGACCGCCATGCCAACCTTTCAGTGTAGGTGGTCATCAAAAGGGCATTGAGGACTCTCGTGACGGATTCCCCATTTTCATTGATGCCATTAGAAAAGTTCGACCAAAAGTTTTCATGTTCGAAAATGTTCGAGGCCTTCTTTATGCAAACAAATGGTACTTTGATCTCGTAATTAAAGAACTTCTAAAACTCGGATATTTGATCAACTACAAACTTTTGAATGCCGTGAACTACGGTGTTCCCCAAAACAGAGAAAGATTATTTGTTTTCGGCCATCGTTCCAAATTTGTTTTTCCTCAGCCTCACCATCAAAAAGTTACAGTTGCAGAAGCAATCGGCGATTCAATGAAAAGTGCTCCTCCTGATAGCAAATATCTGACCGCTTCGATGGATAGATACGTGGCAAAATATGAAAAGGCATCTGATTGCATTAACCCGCGTGATTTATATCCTGATAAACCGGCCAGGACATTAACTTGTCGGAATCTTGCCGGAGCTACCGGCGATATGCAAAGAGTGCGTTTAGAAGATGGCAGGAGAAGAAGATTATTGCCGAAAGAAGCAGCACGTTTGCAAAGTTTTCCTGATTGGTTTATATTCTCAGGAAATGAAACAAGTGTTTTTAACCAGATCGGCAATGCGGTGCCACCTCTGGTTGCATATCAATTAGCGCAGGCTCTGAAGGAGTGTTATGCCGCTGACGATGAATTCTTGGCCGAAGAAGTTATTGAAAGCAATATGTCTGCAAACCAAGTTCTGACGCTTATATAAGCATGAAAAATTACATCCCCAAAAGCTCTAAATCCAAGGCTCTTCGGAAATTAATCAATGAATCGTTGGAAATTTTAGAAAGCGTCGGGATTCCGTTTGAAGGCTTATCGGAATTGCGATTGGAACGGATGGCAGAATGTTTCTTAGCTGTTGCTGATGTAAGAAAAGATTGGTCAACCGTAAAGAGTTCGTCTGATGAAAGGTACCTTCGTACAAGAGACATTATACCTTATCTGAATAAATATTTTGATGAAAATATATCGTCAGGTTCATATGATGATGTCAGAAGGAGAGATTTAAAGCCTCTTGTCTTAGCAGAATTGATTGTTAATAGTGCTGATGATTCTGACGCGGCCACAACTGACCCAACCAGAGGTTATGCACTTCATCCCGATTTTAAGGATCTGATTCTTTCTTATGGCACGCTTGATTTTCCTGCTAAGATGGAGGCTTTCATTGCTAATAAAGGATCTCTTTCTGAATCACTCAATCGAAAAAGAAATCTTAAGAAGATTCCTGTAAAACTGCCCAATGGGGTTAAAATAGAACTATCAGCTGGCGAACATAATCTGCTTCAGAAGAAAATAATTGATGAATTCTTGCCGAATTTCGGGAGCGACTCTGAAGTCTTATACATTGGCGATACCTCTAATAAAATTTTATATGTCGAAAAAGAAAAATTACAAAGCCTTAATTTTTTCGAACTATTGCATGACAAATTACCTGACATAATCGCTTTCAGCCGAACAAATAATTGGCTTTACCTTATTGAAGCGGTTCATAGTTCAGGTACGATGAATGAAATGAGAGTTTATGAACTGAGGAAATTATTGAAGGACTGTACGTCAGAATTGATATTCGTTACTGCCTTCCTGACTAAATCGGAATTCAAGAAATGGATGACGGATATTGCATGGGAGACTGAAGTGTGGATTGCAGAAAAGCCGGAGCATTTAATTCATTTTAACGGGCATAAATTTCTGGGTCCTTACTAAATCGCAAGTCTTATTCTAATTCTGCAATATTTGGTTAATTATCCTGGTTAATCTCTTATTGTTCATTGCTTTTTCCTTTAGGTCACATTCCCAAACCGTGATTACTTTCCATTTTGCTTTTCGCAACTCTCGAACTTGGATTTTGTCCCTTTCACTGTTTCTGTCAATCTTTGCTTTCCAGTAATAGACATTAGACGTCGGGAAAGAAGCTTTCTTACAATTCTTATGCCCATGCCAAAAACAGCCATTAACAAAAATCACAGTTTTATATTTAGGTAGAACAATATCCGGTTTTCCAGGTAATTTTTTATCATGGAGTCTATAGCGAAGCCCATTTGCAAAAAGAAATTTCCTAACGAGAATCTCGGGCTTTGTATTCTTGCCTTTGATCTGGCTCATGTTATAGCTTCTCGTCTTTTTGTCATGCACATCTGCCATAGTACAAAGTTACGTAAGAAAACAAATCAAGTCTTCGGACGCTATATTCCCAATGCAAACCATGAAACCCAGCATCTTTAAAACTATTTCCATCATCTGGGGGCAGTTGTTAGTCCCGCCGCGGCGGTTCTTCGACGTTAGTCTTCAGTCGTTAGCAGAGGGGGGAAGGGACATGAGGAATTAGGCTCTCAGGATTGCTTTAAATCCTGCCTGAATAAAATGCTTATCATACGTAAGAGCTTCTTTGATTCCTCTGCGCTTCATAATGACAAAAGAGGAGCAATCAATAAATCCCCATTCCTGATCAGCGTGTTTGCGGTAGAATGCTATGGTATCCTCAAATAGTTTTGGCGTTGATGGTTCGAGTATTACTGAGGAATCGAGTATGAGATCGGCAACGAAGGCAATGATTTCTTCTTTGATAAAGACCGACTTTTTGGCAAATAATTCAAGAGTCTCGCTGAATATAGTTTGGCTTGTTACGATTCGGCAATTCTCCGGCAGGAGCATTAGAGCATTTGCAGCCGCTTGATGTAACGAATCTCTCTGGTCGAAGATCGCGATCCAAAAATTCGTATCGGCGAATACCTCAGCACTCATTTCACTTTTGGGTAGCCATAGAGGTAATGATCGACGTTCTTTGCCAAATCCGCCGGAACACCTTTCCACGCTTCGGGTGGAATGCGAGAAAGATGTTTATGGGCTAAAGCAATGATACGCTCGGCATTAGTTTTAGGCGGGACAGCCTTTTTCGGTTTCGATATTTTTTTTGCAGTTATTGCCATATCCTTACAACATATCTCGTATTTGATTTGTGCCGATGCACTCTTTCGTTTCTAACTATACATGGCTTCCTGTCTGGCGAACGCGAACATATCCGAATATCATTTGTGTTGCAATAAATTCATCATATTATGAAACCCACCCTCTTTAAAACTATATCCATCATCATCCTGGGCACGGGGTTTATTTTTGTGGGGCTTCTGCATTTTATTCGTCCTTCGGGATTTGTGGCTATTGTGCCGCCGTTTTTTCCGGCGCATCTTGCCTTAGTCTATATAAGCGGAGTCTTTGAGATCCTTGGCGGGCTGGGGCTTTTNNAGCGAAAAGCTAAAATGGGGAGGGGGAGAATGAAAAATTAAAAATGTAAAATTGGGGAACGGGGATATAGGTGCTCATTTGTTTTATAGAGTGAAAGCTAAAACAGTGGGAAAAGCCCGGTTTTAGCTTTTTGAATAAAGAGAGGTTTGTGCGATGTGCACAGTGATATTATTGAATTATAATGAGTTACAGGGGCTTGCCGCCGAGTACGGCGATAAGCTTAAAGCTAAAACAGGGGGGAATAAGGATCTATTTTTATTTGAGATTTCTCACTCCGGCTTCGCCGCCGTTCGAAATGACATGTTTTTTCCCTGCTGTCGGCTGTAAGCTTCCAAAATCCCCTTTGCCGAATTAATATTGAACTATTGGGGCACTACAGGCTGTTATAAGCGTCCATTTTAGAAAGCGTAAAAGATAGACAATGAAAAGGACATTCCAGCCCAGCCGCCGCAAACGTGCCAATAAGCATGGCTTCAGAGCCCGTATGGCAACAGCGAACGGACGCCGTGTACTCGCGAACCGCCGCGCCAAAGGCCGCCGTAAACTCACGACCAGCGACGAGACGAGCAGCTAAGTCTTCTTTTTTGACAAAGTTTCTTTGAAAGAGTCCGCTTATGAGTGGACTCTTTCTCATTTTATAACTTCGTATGGTGAGTGCAGCACCAAAAACTTCCAATTCCAAAAACCGGCATCCAATGCTCCGGCTGCAAAAAGATATTGATGATCTTTTCAGCAAACGAAAATCCTTAGTCCGCTCCGGAAATCAGACGACAACATTAAGCTCCATCTATTATCTACGTCCGATGCCCGAAAATTCCGAGCCGATCTTATTTTTGCTCCACGCACCGAAGAAATTTATTAAGCCGGCTCATGAAAGAAATAAACTGAAACGATGGATAAGAGAAGCGATCAGGAAGAATGAGGAATTTCAAATGATAAGAGAGATTTTATTGGAAAAAAAACAGCAGG
>PLXB01000218.1:147-5403 GCA_003151215.1 Ignavibacteriota bacterium | reverse complement strand
CGGATCGGTCGGCGTTTCTGCTCTTCCGACTTTGCCAAGAACCTGCAATACTTCAGGATAGTCTTTGATAATTGCATCCTGCACCTGCATGATGCGTTTGGCTTCGCTTAAATTAACACTTGGAAGCATAGACGGCATGAAAAGTAAACTGCCTTCATCAAGCGGCGGCATGAATTCATTGCCGATACTCAGAGCAAGCGGGATTGCAATAACGAGAGCAAGAACATTTAATCCTAATGCAGTTTTCCGGTGTGTCAGAGCCCACTTAATAACAGGACGGTAAATATTAATGAAAAATCTTGAAACCGGATTTTTTTCTTCTTTGCGGAAATGACCTTTCATAAGCAAGGTCATCAGAACAGGGACGAGCGTAATCGAAACAATGGCGCTTCCAAGAAGAGAAAATGTTTTCGTGAATGCAAGCGGATGAAAAAGTTTTCCTTCCTGACCTGTGAGCAAAAAGACAGGGAGAAAACTGATAACAATAATTAAGATCGAAAAGAAGATCGGACGGGCAACTTGTTTTGTGCTCATGATGATGACCCGATTGTAATCGAAATCAACGCCATCCTTTTCCTTTTTCTCCTGCGCTTCTGCTAAATGGCGGTGAGCATTTTCCAATAGGACTATCGATGCATCGACAAGCACACCTATTCCAATAGCAATTCCGCCAAGCGACATAATATTCGATGAAATGCCGACTATTCTCATCAAAATAAATGCGATCAGCACGGAGATAGGAATTTCAATGATGATACGAAGCGCGCTTGGCAGATGAAAAAGGAAGAGAAGAATGACGAGCGTGACGATAATTGCTTCTTCGATAAGCGTATGATAAAGATTATCGATCGATGCCTGTATAAGTTCTGACCTGTCATAGGCTGGAAGAATTTTCACGCCACTTGGCAGTCCTGATTCAATCGAGGCAATTTTTTCTTTGATGCGATCAATAACGGCTTTGGCATTTTCACCCATTCGCATGACAACGATTCCGCCCGTCACTTCGCCTGTTCCATTTTTCTCGAATGCGCCACGCCGAATGTCCGAACCGATAGTCACATTCGCAACATCGCCGATAGTAATGGGAATGCCGTTCCGGGACTCAAGTGTAATTTGTTTTATATCATCTAAGGATTTGATATATCCCTGACCGCGAATCATCTGTTCAGTGCCGCCGGATTCGATGATCTTTCCGCCGACATCATTATTGACTCGCATCACTGCGCTCTGGATCTGACCGAGATCAAAACCATACGAACGCATCCTGATCGGATCGACACTGATCTGATATTGCTTGATGTATCCGCCTGCCGATGCAATTTCAGCAACGCCTTCGACCGATTGCAACTGAGGTTTAATAAACCAATCCTGAATTGCGCGAAGCGTACCGAGATCATAACCTTTTCCTTCAACGGTGTACCAATAGACTTGTCCGATACCTGTTCCATCGGGTCCTAACTGAGTTTTTGATCCTTGCGGGAGCGAGGATTGCACGGTCGAGAGCTTTTCAAGAACGCGCGATCTTGCCCAATAGAGATCGACGCCATCTTCAAAAATAATATAGATAAAGCTCATGCCGAACATCGATGTTGCGCGCGCAGCCTGCACGTTCGGAAGTCCCTGAAGCGACTTGACCAATGGAAAAGTCACCTGATCTTCGACGATCTGCGGCGACCTTCCCATATACTCGGTGAATACGATGACCTGATTCTCCGAAAGATCGGGAATGGCATCGAGCGGCGTTGTTGTGATCGCCCAACCTCCGACAATGGCAATGATTGCAAAGACGACCAGAATAAAAATCCTGTGCCCTGCGCTCCACTCGACAATTCGTTCGATCATACGTGTATTTTTTTACCTTATTGATCTTTAGTTAGGTGCGATTTCCGAAATGACATACTCTCCGCTTTCAGAGCGTGAAAGAGTAAACTTTACGTGATCGCCGTTCTTCGCTTTTTCAAGGAGTGCCGGGTCGCTCACTTTGTAGCCCATTGTCATCGCAGACATCACATCGGGAATATTTCCGTGATCGATGGTGATCATTCGTTTCGTCTTGTCGATATTTCTGACGATCCCTGTTCCTTCTCCTGAGGATTTGCTTTTCTCATTTCCGGCATCCATGTTCATACCAGCCATCGGATTTGCTCCGTTGGCAAACTGATGTTCGGAGTCAATGAGAAATTGTCCTGAGGTAGCGACTTCCTGTCCTTCGTCAATTCCATCAAGAATTTGGTAGTAATTATCCGATGACAATGCTCCGATCTTTATCATTTTATTGGAGAATGAACCGTCGCTATTGCGTATCCATACATAATCCATAGTGCCCGTTCTCGTCACTGCGCTTTCCGGAACTGCCAGCGCATTTCCCATATTGATATGGATATTAGCATTGATAAACATCTCTGGCCGAAGCTTGCCTTTTGCATTGGGTAATTCCAAACGCACGGTAATTGTGCGGCTACTTGGATTTTCAACGGGGGAAATAAAAATAACTTTGCCCTGAAATTTTTCGGAAGGATAGACTGTCGTTCCGATCGTAACAGGATATCCGTCCCGGATGAAACGGATCGAGCTTTCAGGGATTTCGATCTCTGCCCAGACAACGGAGAGATCGGCTAATTGAAAAAGTGATGTGCCTTCATCGATATACGAGCCTTCCTGAACAAGCTTTTGCAAAACAACTCCGGATTCCGGAGAAAGAATAGTTATCGTGCTTTGCGGAACACCTTTCTTTTCAAGCTCTGTGATCTGTGCGTCGCCGAGACCATAGAGCCTCAATCTTTCTTTTCCGGCAGTGATCAATCCTTCATCCATCATGGCATGAGTATGCTCATCCACGTGCACGGCATTCGCTGACCGAGCTTTTATGGCAATCAGATACTCTTGTTCGGCATTAAGGAGATCGGGACTGTAATAATCATAGAGCGGATCGCCTTTTCGAACAACTCTTCCTGTGGCGCTGACATGCAATCGCTCGATCCTTCCGCGAGTTCGCGCGCTGATAACATGTTCGCTTGGCTCGGCAATTTTTATCGTACCCACTGCCTGAATATCTTTAATGAATTCTCTTTTCTGCGTGCGGACGGTTTGCACATTTGCTTTTATTGCCTCTGCGCTTGAAAGCGTTACGCTGCCTTCAATAGGTGAGGTAGTAGTGCTTGTCACATTACTTACCGCAACGACTTTCGCATCTTTCGGAGCAGATGATCGGCTGATCATGAAATATGTGATTCCCGCAAGAACAAGAATCGATATCAGAAGGAGAATCCGATTCTTCTTCCAGAATGGTCTCTGCTGTGACTGATAAATATTCTGTTGTTCCATAAAATGTTTTTTTATCGTGTCATTAAATCAGTACCACTCAGGTATTCGATCTGAGCAATTGCTTTATCGTACTCAGCCTGAAGCTGGTATTTTTCATGAAGCTGATGCAGAATCGAAAGCTCGCTTCGCAATACTTCACTCAGTGAAGCTTTATTATTCTGATAATTTGTGCGGCTGGTGGAAAGGCTGAGATCACTCAGTGGAAGTATCTCCTCTTTAAGTATCTGATACTGCTTCCTGATGCCATCCATCCGCTTAAGTAAAGAGAAAAGCATGGAATGAATTTCGAGCTTCATGGCATTCATCTCCTCACGCTTTGCCGTACGCAATGCTTCCTGTTCGGCGACTGCATCGTTTAATTTGCCGGAAAAAACCGGAAGATTAAAACTTAGCTGAGCACTGAGCATATCCGATTGCTTCATCCCCCCGATCGCATCGCGCTGCATATAATTCAATCCGACGGAAAAATCCGGATATTTTAAAAGCCGTGCCCGTTCGATCTCAAAAGCTGATTGTTCGGTCTCGGAAAATAATGCTAATAAGGACGGGCGGAAAACCCAAGCAAGAGAATCCAGCAAGCCAATGCTATAGGTAAAATTTGAAAGCTCGGAAGTTTCATCATATTGAACTCCGGAAATAACCATATTACTTGCGCCCGATAGATCGGCAAGGCGCATATTGATCATCGATTCTTCCTCGGCAATAGTAGATTCAGTTTCTGCCTTTTCTAATTTCAATGCCAGAACTTCCTGCTGAGTAGCTTTCGCCACGGCAAGAGAATGTTCGGAAAGCTCGATAAGCTCGGAAATAGTAGTAATATGATGCCGGTTCGTTTCAACCGATTTTTCCAGATGCGCAATATCAAAATACGCAAGCCGGATATCTCTGCGGAGTTTGTTTTCTTCTTCGGCAGTATTTTCCTGCATCGAGTTTACTTCTTTTTCTGCAATTGATTGCTCAGTCGATAGTTTACCGAAGAACGGGAAACTCTGGCTTATGCCGATCATTTTTGAAGTCATCGGCTCTTCATTGAAGCTGAAGGAATTCGTCGGAAGATTTTGCATGCCGATCATCAGCATCGGATCCATGAGCGATGACCGCTGCGAAATCCTTCGCCGCGCCGCTTCGACCTCTGCAGATTTCATTTTTATGCTCGGATGGCGCGATACTTCATGGAGAATGCTACCCAAGGCTACGCCCTCCGGCATCATGTGCATCGTATCCATCTGCGCAAAACCATTGGCAGAAAAAAACAGAATGAAGCCTGCAATATAAATATGAGTGTATCGCAAAATTATTGTATTCTCAAAAGTTTTGCATTGATCGCTACGATGATCGTAGATAATGACATCAGGACAGCACCGATGGCGGGACTCAGTACGAACCCCGAAGAATACAATACCCCCGCTGCTAATGGTATGGTAATAGCATTATAGCCTGTCGCCCAGACTAAGTTTTGAATCATCTTCCTGTAGGTTGCTNNTGATTCCATCGCCCGTCATAGCAACAAATTCGCCTTTGGCTTGCAGTTCTTTTACGATCTCGACTTTCTTATCAGGCAGAACTTGTGCGTAATATCCGTCCAGCCCAAGCGCATCGCTGACAGCTTTCGCCACTTTGTTATTGTCGCCTGTTGCCATATACACTTTGATGTGGTTATCTTTGAATTTTTTGATCGCATCAGCTGATTCTGGTCTGATCTCATCAGATAGAGCGATGAATCCCGTAAGTTCATTATTGATAATTACGAAGACAATCGTCTCTGCTTCGGATGTAAAGATATTTTCAGGAACAGCAATATTTTTATCTTTTAGATAACCGGGGCTTACAACTTTCACTTCTTTACCTTCAACAGTCGCTTCTACTCCCTGGCCGGTAATGGATTTAAAATTATCAGGTTGACGGATCACGATCTTTTTCTCCTGGGCTTTT
>PLXB01000218.1:0-140 GCA_003151215.1 Ignavibacteriota bacterium | reverse complement strand
ATTCCTCGAATGCCGTGCGGTTGCGGATAAGAAGTCCGTGCTGCGCACTCCTCGCCGTAGAAATGGCAACGACTAATGGTACCGCTAATCCTAATGCATGGGGACAGCAGATCACCATGACGGTAACCATTCTTTCCAAT
>PLXB01000488.1 GCA_003151215.1 Ignavibacteriota bacterium | reverse complement strand
TCATCTTGATTGCGGCTCGGTCGCGAGTCCGAACCGGGAAACGGAAGCCATGAAGGACGGATCCGATGCCATTGCCGATTGGCCCATTCTGAATTTTGCCATGAATACTATCGGAGGTGCAACATGGGTATCCCTTCATCACGGCGGCGGAGTCGGTATCGGCAATTCTATTCATGCAGGTATGGTTATCGTTGCCGACGGCACGCCTGAAGCTGCAAAACGGCTGGAGCGCTGCCTCACGTATGATCCGACGATGGGAATTTTGCGTCATGCAGATGCAGGATATGAGAAGGCGATTGAAGTAGCAGGCAAACATGCGATAAGAATACCGATGAAAATATAAGACAGATATATTCCACTTCTCTGCTATTGTTTACCATTATCCACAGCTATTGCCGCAGGCTTCTTCATTTCCCCGTATTTTTGAATTCTAAACTTCAGTCATGCGACGAAACACACAATGATGAATGATTCAATAGGACGGGGAGAGCGGCAGGCACGGGCATTGGTAATGCTCGTACTGGTGATTGAAGCTCTGTGGATCTTTTTTCATAAGTATTTGCCGCTCGATGCCTCACTTTGGGCGCTTCAGAGCGATGCCGTTCGCGAGCATCTGGCCGGGCATGGAAATGATGGATTGAAAATGATCCCGCTTCCTGCTGCGAATACGTTCGTCCCCCTTATTTCCGGAGTTCTGAGTTTTCTTTTCAGCGGTGAAGTTATTAGCCGGCTGCTCATGGTCACTGTTGGGATCTTGCTGAGGGGTTATGCCATGCTTGCTCTGCTTCGCGTCATGAGGGTGCGTGAAGAATTAGTCTATTTTCTTGTACCGGTTTTTGTCTGGACCGGAGTTTTTTTTCTCGGTTCGCTTCCATATATTGTTGCCGAGACGTTAGCGCTTGCGCTTATCACCCATCTGCTGAAACAAGATCGTCCCCGCGGCGGGACGTACTGGCTTTTATCGATAGGTTTTGCATTCGTTGCGCTGTCTCATGCACTGGCATTCCTTATTATTATTGCGTTGGTTTTTAGCGTTGCGAATGAACAGCGCCGCAGTATCCATTTAAGCCAGGGATGGCTTTCAAACATCAATAGTGTTATAAGCCTTATTATTCCCGGATGTGTTGTGCTTGCGTTACGGATTTTTTATCCCGCTCCCATCTTTATGCTCAGTACCAGTGGATTGATTCCTGCAGGAGGATTCAACCATTTTATTTTTGTCATGACTGCCGCACCGATGGTTCGCGAAGCGGGGTTTCCGGGATCGGATATTATTTCAATGGCGATCACGTCTTTGGTAATTCTGCTGGTGATCGTGTCGCTTGCACGCGCATTTCTGCTTCCGATGGAAGAAGTTTCCTGGCAATCCCGATCGGCAAAAGGTGCCGGAAGTATCCTCATCATCCTGGCATTGCTTGGTTTTGTTTTCACGCCTTTGGGTATTGAAACATCGGGATTTCTGTGGCTTGCTGCGTTTCTTCTTGTTGCCGGATCATACTCTCGCGGACCAGCGGTGCGGCGCGGAGCTATTGACGGGTTGTTACGGAGCCTGGGTTTTATCGCAATGCTTTCAGCAGGAATTTATAATGGAGTCAGCACTAATCGCGGCTCCGAATCGGCATACGACCTTCGCGAAAGCGCTATCAAGCTTGTGCGCGGTGAGATGAATACGGCTAAAGACGAAGAGCATCTCGATGCAATTGGAATCCGTTTTGTTCTGGATTCTGTGCTTATCGATAAGATGAGCGAATCCCCATTTGGAAGCTTTTCGTATTCGGCTTCAGCTCCCGTATATTTGTATGGGAAGGGAAATCCGCTTTCCTATCCGGCACAGTACCAACCTGAAGCCGGGATTTTCGAAAGATCGCAAAAGACGGGCAACGGATCGAGTCCTGCAAGGAGAATAGAATTTACAAACCCCGAGCAATATTTCGCCCAGAATTTTAGAGTGCTGGCAGCACTTCCCGAAGGGGCAGTACTTTCATCGGCATTCGGACTGTACGCTCATTCTTTTACCGATACGACAGGCATCTTATTTGATTATGGAATGGCGAAGTTCAGGCTCGTTATCGGAAAACTTTCATCGAAGCCGGCAGTAGGAATAGCAGAATTTTTGACAACTAAATGACTATTTTCGAAAAGATCGCCGCCCGTGAAATTCCTGCTACGATCGTCTATGAAGACGATGATGTTATTGCCTTCCGCGATATTGATCCGAAAGCTCCAACCCATATTGTGATCGCAACGAAACTTCCGATCCCGACACTAAACGATCTTGATGAAAAATATGAATCACTAATGGGCAAAATGATCTTAGCAGCAAAAAAAATCGCTCATTCTGAAAAAATAGATCAAGATGGTTACCGCATTGTCTTCAACTGTAATAAAGATGGCGGACAAAGTGTCTTCCATATTCATTGCCATCTTTTAGGCGGCAGGCAGATGAGCTGGCCTCCGGGATGATATTTTTTTATAAAATACTGTGTCCGATTTTATAAAGTCGTCCGTCTTAATAAAATATCGAATGTAATCATTTTTTTTTAATCACCATTATGAAAGAATTCCTATATCTCTTCCGCGGTGGCGAAGATCCGCATATTATGGAAAAGCAAGCCGGGCCGGAAGCCTGGCAGCAGCACATGATGAAATGGAAATCATGGATGGAATCGCTTGCCAAGGACGGCAAATACGTCGGCGGCCAGCCGCTTGCCATGGGCGGCAGTGTGATCTCAGGCAATGAGCGCAGTATGACCGATGGTCCCTTCGTCGAAGGCAAGGATGTCATTAACGGATATCTGCAAGTTCGCGCCAACGACTTAAAAGAAGCCTCCGAGCTTGCGAAGGGCTGTCCGATTTTGGATATTGTCGGCAGTGTTGAGGTGCGGGAGATTAATTCGACAATGATGTAATAAAATACTGTCATTCTGAATGAAGTCGCGTAGCGACGCAATGAAGAATCCCGTAATCGTTGCTGGAATATTATTCTCTGCCAACGATTACGGGATTCTTCGTTCGGCTTCGCTGCACTCAGAATGACACACGTTTAACAGATGTTCAGAAAAAGAATGTCCGCTTCCTAAATCTTGTTCGTCTTTATCCTGAAAAGTGTTTTAACCATCAATTAATTTACAACAATGAAAGAATACTTATTTATTTACCGCGCCAATACCGATTCTCATGCTATGGAGGGTGATGCAGTAGCGAACGATCATATCAAATGGAAAACCTGGCTGGAATCACTTGCAAAGAAGGGCAATCTCTCCAATCCCGGTAATCCATTAGCTGTCGGCGGCAAAGTTCTTTCCGGCAAAACGAAGAAGATCACTGATGGACCCTTCATCGAAGCGAAGGAGATCATCGGCGGATATTCGATCGTGAAAGCCGGGGATTTGTCCGAAGCGGCAGAACTTGCCAAAGGCTGCCCGGGATTAGAATATGGCGGCACGGTAGAAATCCGTGAAGTCAATCAACTCGCCATGTGAGGTTGGTGTTATCAGTGCCGTGGAATCACAGGCACAGATCGCTGAAAGCGTAAACCATCTTTTCCGGCGTGAATCGGGAAAGATGGTTTCCGTCTTAACAAGAATTTTCGGCGCTCATAATATCGATCTTGTCGAAGACGTTGTTCAGGATACATTGCTGAAGGCACTGGAGCAATGGCGCTTCTCAGGCATTCCCCAAAATCCGAGCG
>PLXB01000161.1 GCA_003151215.1 Ignavibacteriota bacterium | reverse complement strand
TGAAGAAGAAAAAGAAAGTATTGATATTCCAGAAGGTTCTTCATCGCAATTTGTTTACCAGAAACTTGCGGAAGCCAAAAAGTCTCCTTTTCCTCTGATTAAAATAGATTTCAGCTTTGAACAAAAAGACAATGGTTCTTTGAGAACGGAATCAGTGACGTTCCAGAGGTAAAAGTATAGATCGATTCTATGTAGGGACATCCGTCGTGGCGGATGTCCCTACAAATGTGTATGGCACATAATCACCCGTTTTGCCCTTTTTTTACCCTTTGATTTTTGAAAATCTTTGAATAGGCAGTTACCTTTTGCCGGTTCGCGGGTCTTTTCTAATAGTATCGCACAGTTATTAGTTGTCCCGGAATAATGAAAAAGACACTTACATTTTTCGCAATAGCTCTTGCACATCTGACGATCTCGTCAGGCATGCGGGATCAGCTTGTCGGGTACTGCAGGATCGCAATATTATTGATCGCAGTCTATCTGATCTAGCCCATTCCCGCATCGAGCCAATGGAGCCTTCTTACTCTCCCGCCTGGTGGGTTTCAGAATGTGGGTGCGCCTTGTGTCGACAGTAGTCATAATCTGTATGTCGGTGCTACTGATGGCATTGGGAACTCCGGCTCCAATCACTTCTATAAAAAAGAATTTACCTTCAACCATTGGAGTACCCTTCGATTCGATTCGACAAATCATCGTGTCGACATCATATCGAGTCTCTGTTTGCCGGACGGCAGACTTGTGGCTGCTTCCTATGGCGGCGGTAGTGGTGCGGATTATGGAGTGTTCTGGTCGACGGATGCCGGTCTAAATTGGACGAAAGAATGGACTACGGCTAATATAAGCCAGATCCATGTTCTTGCCTATAGTCCTCAGGGTATCCTTCTTGCTGCGACAGAAGAGGGCCTTTATCTGACGGATGCGACCGACACGTTGTGGAGGAAGACCGGAGAAAATTTGCCCGACTCCATATATGGGATGGTTTATGCAGCGCCAAACGGTTACTTTTTTGCGCAATCAGATTTACGATTGTACCGAAGTACCGATAGCGGAAGAACATGGACCGTGCCGGACAGCACCCTTAAATTACTCAGTGGCAGCCTCCTTGTCAACGCTCATGGAATGCTCCTGGCAGGGGCCCAAAGGGGAGGAATTTATCAGTCTTCGGACTACGGGGAGAGTTGGTCGGGACCCGATGGAAGTACAGGAGGAGCCCTTATAAGCGGTCTTTTCCCAAGTTCTAATGGCGATATATACGCAAACGGATCTGGTGCCTGGCGTAGCACTGATGATGGGATAACCTGGCAAAAAATGTATAGCCTATGGGGAGACAGAACGAGTGCCATTCTCGATGTGACTTCCGACCTCCTTGCTGGTATAACAGATGAGGGTGTGTTCGAATCGTTGGACAAAGGCGAACATTGGTTTCCTGTTGATTCCGGAGCTTCGGTTGCTTCAGCACAGAGTATTTCTTCTTTTGCCGGCTCGCTTTATGTTAGCAGGGGTACGCCGGGAGGCGTTGGTCAGCAAGGAATCGAGCGTACTAGTGATAACGGATTGACTTGGCAAACTGCGAACGACAGCATAGCAGATGGTATCTATAAATTCTATCGTCACGCCAATACACTCTATGCCATGAGTTCAGCGTTTATCTACAGCATGGATGGTAATCACTGGCACCCTCTGCCGTCATTTCCGGAGCACTACCCGGTCTCGGACATGTGCATCGATACAAGCGGAAAGCTCTTTGTCAGCTCGGTGGCGGGGCTATACTCACTGGACGAGCCTACAGGTAGCTGGACGCCAATCTACGGGATACTGAGTGAATCCCTGGCTATTCAGTCGATCAATTGCGATTCTGCGAATGTGCTGTATGCTCGCTCCGGGAATTCGATTTATCGCTCGAAGGATGATGGTGGGAGTTGGGATCAGGTTCAGCTCTCGGGCACTGATACGGTTCCAGTTCTGATAGCGGCCAATAAAGACACGGTGTGTGTGGCCACAAAGAGCATGCTCTACCGGAGCCGGGACCATGGTACAAGCTGGACAGCACAGTCGTTTAGCGTTGGATTTACCAGCTATGCCGATCTGGCATTTTATGGTGGCCTTACCTTTGTGTGTAATCATCCTAAATTTTCCAATGGGAGCGTTCTGGAAACGGAAAGTGATACTTCGGTATGGCAACAGGATTCGGGCTACGCCGGTGTGTTAACGAGTTTAACTATAGGAAATAATAATGTGGCTTATCTGGGTACGGCAGAGAATGGAATATACTCACGTGCCTTGTCACCATTAGGCCCTTCCGCCGTGGCTGATCGCGCTGTTAGCGAAGATAAACTCATGCTCTATCCGAATCCTTCATTGGGGATGATTATATTGAGTGGGTTACCCGGGGGACCAATTGAAGTCACGGTCCTTTCCACAACCGGAGTTGTGATGTCACAAGTCAATTTATTATCGCATTCCGGGGAAGCAACGATCACGCTACCGAAGGATTTTGCGTCAGGTATATATATCTGCCGCATCAAGAGTAATGCATCTGAGGAGATCGGGAAATTTACGCTTTGGAGGTAAACGTATGTCGAATTGCAGGCTGCTTCGTCATTCCAGCTTGTCTAACTGTTCCATTATATAACCTGTTTTATATGAGTAATTTACCAAACTGCAAACGATTGGAAGTCCGCTCCTCTTCCATAGAGGGATATGGAGTGTTCGCAACAGAACCAATAGCCAAGGGAGAAATTCTCGAAGAAGTCCCATTTGTATTATTCCCACGCTATACGGCTTTGGGTAAGGCTGTGTATGATCTATTGAACGCCTCCGGATTTATTGCTCAAAAAGAAACACATGCTGATAATTTACGAGCTAACTTGAGATTTAAAGACCCTCTAAAATATTACTTCAAGTGGTTTCCTCCTGTTAGAATTGAAGGAGATCAACTTCACTATAGTGTTTTACCATTAGGTTTTGGCCCTATTTATAATACATCCAATACGGATAATAACGCCGATTGGAAAATTGCCGAAAAGACGTTCACATTTTCTGCTGTAAGAGATATTGCAAAGGACGAGGAAATTAGAACTTTTTATGGTTATTTTCTAACCCAGGAAGGAGCTTCGTTTGGATGCGAAACCGTATTTAATCTGGCAATGGATAAATACGAAGACAAAAGTATTGTTAAAAGATTACGATTCGACTCACCTCATTCTGAGCAAATGCAACAAACGCCGAGTCATTATAAGATATCGCAGCTAATCTCGGAATCAAAGAGTGGGCTAACAATCGCTCGAATTGCTGGACTTCTGCCGAGCGAGGAAGAAAAAGAAGCTATAGATATTCCCGAAGACTCTCCATCACTATTTATTTATCAAAAGTTGGTTGAGTTCAAGAAGTCTCCCTTCCCCATGATTAAAATTTATTTCAGTTTCGAACAAGAAGACGATGGTTCTCCGAGAACCGA
>PLXB01000002.1 GCA_003151215.1 Ignavibacteriota bacterium | reverse complement strand
TTGGACATGGTGTTGCAATTGCTTGAGCAGTACCTGTACCATTGTAGAGGTATGCTTGTGCACGCATGTTAGCAAGCTGAGACTGAACTTTTGCGTCAGCGCCCTTTGCACGTGCACTTGAAAGTGCTGCCAAGACGACTGAAGCCAGAATTCCGATGATTGCGATAACCACCAAGAGTTCGATAAGAGTGAAACCTTTATTTTTTTTCATTGAAAATTATAATGCTGTTAATTGTGCCTTTCGAGGGGCGCGACCTTATTAATATGGTTTCATTATATCATAGAACCTTGTGAAATAGGCAAGAAACAGTATTGTGGATATCTTTTTACGATATTCCCCCAGTTACGTTATATATCGGCATCAAAACTGATGTCAACAAGAGCCCAACACCTAAACCAAGAACAACGATCATGATCGGTTCAATGAGCGAAACCATCGTATCAACAGCATCGTTTACTTCACGATTGTAGAATTTACCAATTGTTTTAAGGATACTGCCCATTGAACCGGTTTCCTCTCCGACACGGATCATCTGTGACATAATCGGCGGAATTTCCGGATACTTGGAAAGGGCATCAGAGAGTGAATTTCCACTTTTGACCTGAATCGCAGCATCAGCAAGGATACGTTCAAAAACCTTGTTGCCGACGACTGCGCCCGTAAGCTCAATCGCACGGATAATATTGATGCCCGATGAAAGCATTGTGTCCATATTATCGGCAATACGCGATAGGTAAAGTTTTAGGTAAATATTTTTTATAACCGGTGTTACGATCTTAAGCCGGTCGAAATACTCCTGGCCAGTCTTAGTTCGCAAGCGATTTATGGCAAATAAAATAAAGAGGATCAAGCCAATCAGCACAAAGATACCATAATGAACCATAGTGTCACTGACAGCAAAGGTAATCTTCGTTAATGTTGGTATTGCTTGGCCTGATTGCTGAATAATGACTTCAAGTCGAGGCACGATGAAAACGAACATCAAAGTCATAACGACAAAGAAGACTCCGATAACGAACCCAGGATAAATAAGGGCGTTTTTAGTTTTTGAGGTAAGTTGATACTGGCGATCCAAATAATCAGCCAAATACAAGAATATCTGAGTCAGCTTGCCTGACTCTTCACCTGACTTGACCATGTTGACATAGAAATCTGAAAAGGCGTCTGGGTGCTTGGAAAGTGCAATAGAAATAGATACGCCGGACTGAATATCTTCAGACACAGCATTGAGAATTTTTACAAGTGATGGGTTCTCAGTATTAAGAGCAAGAAGATTGAAGGCTTTCAAGGCTGAAACTTGCGCTTCGAAGAGAGTTGAAATCTGTCGCGACATAATCACAACATCCTTCATTTTGACTTTCTTTTCAAAGAAACTTAGATTGGCCAGGCCTTTTTTTTGCTGACCTTCTACGAGAGAGGAGACGATAAGCGCGCGATGCTGGAGGGCTGAAATAGCAAGGTCTTTCGTTGCGGCTTCGATTGTTCCCTTTTTCTTTTCACCAGTTTGTGTGATAGCGTCGTATGTAAAAAGCATAGTTTATTATAGCATTCTTTCGAGTGCTTTCGGATTAGTCGAGTATTGATACGCAGTTTCAATACTAATCTCCCCTTTTGCAATAAGTTCAACAAGAGATCGATTCATATCGATCATTCCCTGATCAGAAGATGTTTCAATGACCGTGTCGATTTCATGAGTCCGTTTTTCGCGGATAATATTAGCAACAGCAGTATTGTTAATCAAAAGCTCATATGCAGGTACTCGGCCTCCGGTGATTCGAGGGATAAGACGTTGAGAGAAGATACCAAGCAAGCTTGAGGCAAGCTGTAATCTGATCTGATCTTGCTGATCAGCCGGGAAAGAGTCAATAATACGATCGATTGTCTGAGCGGCGTTGTTCGTATGAAGGGTTGAGAAAACCAAGTGGCCGGTTTCAGCAGCAGTCACAGCGGCGGCCATCGTAGCAGTATCGCGCATTTCGCCGATGAGAATAACGTTCACATCTTCTCGCAACACTGCTTTGAGCGCTCCAACGAAATCATTGGTATCGATACCGACTTCACGCTGATCTACAATAGATTTATCAGGCGCATAGACGAATTCAATTGGATCTTCTACGGTGATGATGTGAGCTGCACGCTCAGTATTGATAAAGTTAATCATCGTCGAAAGAGTTGTGGATTTGCCTTGGCCGACAGGGCCGACGACTAGGAAAAACCCTTGTTTAGCGCGGGCAAATGTCTCAAGAATTACTGGAAGATTCAGATCTAGGAATGATTTTGATTTAGGTATTAGACGTAGGGCCACACACACCATGCCACGCTGGAAAAATGCATTACCGCGCAGATGAGTCTCCCCTTCAAAAGCATACGAGAAATCTATTTCCTTATTCTCTAGGAACCGCTGGGTTTTTTCAGGCCCAACAAGAACTGAAAGTATACTTACCATGTCTTCGCTTGACAGAGCTGGTTGGTTAACCAAAAAGATAAGCTCTCCATTAATACGGATGGCCGGCTTACGGCCTGCTCCTAAATGTAAATCAGACCCGTCTTCGTGTATCAGATTTGTAAGGAGATCATTTAAAAATTTCTGGTAATCCATAATTATGGTTGCTTGCTTTTAATAATACTATTCACTTTTTCAATGACTTCAGCGGGTGTTGATGAGGCTTTGACGATATAGCCGGCAGCTCCGAGTGCTTCTCCTTTTGCAATATCAGATGGCTGTCCACGGTTTGACAATACGATACGGATCGTCGTCTCAGCTAAATGTTCTTCTTTCATTTTTTCCATCAGTTCAAATCCGTCCATGACCGGCATGACAATATCAAGAAGCATCACATCGGGAATAAAACCGCCACGCAATACTTTCAGAGCCGGCTCGGGCCCAAGAGCCGTTGTGACTTCAAAATTTGATTGGCTGAATTTCAACGTGTACATATCAAGAAGAAAACTATCGTCATCAACAATCAGAATTTTTTTCTTTGATTCCATAAGTACTAGTATAGTATAGTTACGGGCGTTTTACCAATAATTCTCTATTATAATTAGAAATCGTAGATCTCTTGAAATGGAATAACCCCGGCAATCGCCTTGGTAATGGCATCTTCGCGCAATGTCAGCATTCCTTGTGCTCGAGCTTTTCGATAAATCTCATCCTCCACGGGCCGCTTAAGGATGACGGTCTGCATTTCCTTGTCGATCTTAAACATTTCAAAGACCGGCACACGACCTCGCATTCCAGTTGAACATTCGGCTGAAGGAACGGCTTCATAAATAGGACCGGCTAGGTTTAATTCCGAATGAAATGGTTCAGGCAAGTCTTCAAACTGCTTATCAAGCATGATGCGCGTTGAATCATCGATCGGAATTGCATGTTTTGATGTCGGATAGATCCGACGAGCCAGACGCTGAGCGATACAAAGCACCAAGGTTGGAGCGATTAGATATGGATCAATGCCCATATCTACCAGACGAGGAATAGCGCCGACGGCGCTATTCGTGTGGAGTGTTGAAAAGACCAAGTGACCGGTAAGAGCCGCTTGAATGGCAAGTTCGGCTGTTTCTTTATCGCGGATTTCTCCCACCATGATGATATCCGGGTCCTGGC
>PLXB01000409.1 GCA_003151215.1 Ignavibacteriota bacterium | reverse complement strand
CGCCAGCCGCAGGGGACTAACTGTAACAGATCAACTCATTAAACAATTTGAAAGCAATTCACAACCGATCCGATTCCCTCACGCTAAGAATATCGTAGATTGAAATCGCGGCCTAAGTCCGCGTGAGGGGATCGGATCGGTTGTGGAACTACGGGGAAATTTATTAGGCTTTATTTTTAAAAGGTTTGATATGCCTGAATTCTATTCATGCGCGTTATATGAATTTTTGCGCCATGAAATTCTCCATGACTACGAAAAGTTCTCATTTTGCTATCATCTTCCAAAGTAGTGGCAAGATGATGTCTGAAACAGTAATTATATGTTGCAAGCTTCTGCACCCTATAAAGTTGTTTACTGATAGTCGGATAATTTTTAGGGTCGGAAAAATCAATTTGTTCGGGATCAAGTCCAAAAACAAATAATTCATTTTGTTGCATTGAGACAAGCAGTTTTCGCCCTCTGTCATCAAATCTTTTAATGATTTCCATTCCAGCTATTCTTCGGTTCAGAGCATCCCAAAGAGTAACCACTTCTTCGAAGCGGTTTCCTTCGTCATCCTGATAGATTGCAACATGATGATTATTCCGTGTAAAGACGAAGTCTTTGAGTTTTCCCGTCTCCGCATCGGTATGAAGCGGCGTAAGCTCTTCTGCTCCTACTTTCATACGAACCGTCTTAATTGCAATCCCGGATTCCTTATTGAGCCAGACAGGATTATTTTCCAAGTCTTTGAATGCTTCGCGCGACTTGTTGCCGAATTGCTGAAGCCTGAGACTGACAACTTCTCTGACTGTTTTATCGACAATGTCATCCACATTTTTTTCCTTGAATGTAACACTCAGGGGCACACGATTGACATATTCTTCTTCAAAGATAGAAACTATGGTTATCGGCTTTGTCTTTGCCTCATCGAAGAAGATAGGATTTCTATCCAGCTTAGCGAATGCCTTTTTGGGGTCGTTCTTATACTCGATAAGTCTTGCAAGAACAATCTCTCTGACGACCGGATTAATAATATCGGCGGCTTGATTGAATTTCGTATCGAGCTTTACTCTTCGCTGTTGGCGAATAGTGCCGTAGATGGTTTCTTTATGGAGAAAACCTCTTGGGGTCCAGGGTTCCTGTAAGAATGTTTTTCCGTCATGTTGATGAATTTTATTTTTCCCTTTAGTCGCAACCCTCTTTCCTGCTTTAAATGACACGAGAACTGAAGCAATTGCATTTTTCGATTGATCAAAGAAATCACTCGCAGGAAGCGGAATTTTCGGACCGCTTTCTTTCATATCCTTGCTTTTTCCCTTATAATCTGAATACCACTGATTCAATTGATTAAGGCGCTGTATGACACTTTGTTTTGTTGCAGCAATGACAATTGCATCAACGGCATGATGGCGGTGATCGTCGCGTTTTGACCAGCCATCAATCTCTTTNNGAGCTTTTCATAATGCTCCCAATTCAGTTCTTTCAAAATATTATTCATCCCCCAGATGTGGCGAAGATAATCCGTCACCGTGCCGGAAGTGGCACGAACATCCCGGCAGCATTGCCTGAGGATTTCCATTGCTTTCTTTGTTATATATGCCGTTTCATTCAATTGCCGGTTAATAAAATCCTGGGGGATTTCACTTTCAGACATACCGAGGTATTCATATTTCTTTTTTCCTAACTTATGCTGAGTCCAATGAGCATCGATACATAATTTGAATGCTTGATATTCCTCTGCTGAACGAGACTTCATATAATCGTAAGCCGTCCTATCGCCTTTATCACGATTAATTCTTGTGGAAGCAATCGTTTTATTTGCAAATGAGTCGTCNNATCAAAGAGATCGGTGATGCCAATAATTTTATTCGACTCATACGGTGAAACGCATCCGAATTCTTCCCAGAGTTTATATTTTTCAATATCGCCTCGGCTTACTCGCCTTCCGGGAAATTGCTCACGAAGTTTATTAATGATGTCCTCGTGTCTTGCCGTTGTTTCTGTCATCTTCTTTGTCATGTATTGTCTATCCTGTGCATTCTTTTGTAATTCTCTAGCCAGTTCTACTCGGATTTCATCAGGTCTGCCAAGTTCAGGATCGGCAATGATAGCATTAACGATATTAATAAGATGATTCAGAATTTTCTCGACTGCCGGATTGCGGAGTGAATTCCATTTCAGAAGCGGAAGTTTATCGATTAATTCACGCTTCAGGTTCTCTTCAGTTGTCAGGTAATCGCTATGCCGGTAACCTGCAGCATCACAAGCTTCAGAATACATTTTTCCTTCAATCAGGAAGGGAAGTATTTCTTTTGTCGCTTTTACGGAAAGACTTGAGTAATCTGATTCAAGATTGACTTTATGTACGAGAGCATTCGCCTGTTCATCGGAAAAACCATATCGCTCTTTAAGTTTTGTCATCAACTTTTCCGGTTCTTCCGAAGAATAGAGCAAATGCCAAAGTTTATAGAGTGACTGAGTATCTGCAACTTTGGAATAATCGAAGTCCAAAATCGACATATCTTTCCAACCTGTATCTTCAAGTGCCTTCCGGATTTGGAATTTTGTTCTGTTGCCGCGAAGTGCTTTTGACTCCTGTCCCTTTTCATCTTTTGCAAGATTGACCTTGAATTCTCTGCGGGGTAACTCAAGTAATTTTAATATGGCAGATTCGGTAAGTGATCCTTTTGCTTCGAGTTCTTTAAGAATTTTTTCTTTCTGGTTTGTAATTTCAATATCCTTTCGGTCGCTGATTTGAGTTATCCGAAGATTATTTATGTCCTGATAAATTCTACGTAATTGATGAAAAGGTGAACTTCTCGGACAAACGCGAACATCCTTTTCAAATTGGCACATAGATA
>PLXB01000093.1 GCA_003151215.1 Ignavibacteriota bacterium | reverse complement strand
CCATTAATGCAGCAAGTCGCGAGAAAATGTTGATGATCCAAAAAAGATATTATATCCCTAATAATTCACTGCTCATCGTTGCCGGCGATGTGAATGCAAGTGAAATAAAAAAACTCGTGCCAAAATATTTTTCGGATTGGAAACCGGGACCTGATCCGTTTATCAAAGATCCTGCTCCCATTATTCCCCCCCTTGATAAGATATCATATGTTACTGATTTTGTCGATCAACCCACTGCTGTTGTTGAAGTCCGCTGGCACGGCCCTTCGATCGGCATTGATGATAAAGCAACGTATGCCGCAGATGTTTTCAGTGAGATCATTCGTCAGGATGAGCATGAATTTACGAAATCGCTTCTCGAATCGGGAATCGCGACAGGAAAAAATTTCTGGTACTATACTCAGCGGCTTGCCGGGCCGATACAAGCGGATATTGTTGCAACTCCCGAGCGGCTTGTCGATGCGATGCGGATATTCTGGCAGCAATTCGATAAATTCACCGACCCGCATTATTTCACTGATGAAGAACTTGAAACATCGAAAGCTCAGCTTCGCAGCCGAATTCTTTATGACAGCGAAAGTCTTTCGGATTTTTCAAAGACGATCGCTTTTTGGTGGGCTTCGACGGGACTTGATTATTACGAAGGTTATCTCAACAATCTTGCAAAAGTAAATCGAAAAGATATTAAAAATTATATCGATAAATATCTTACGAATAAGCCGTATGTTTTGGGTCTTGCAATTGACGCCAATGCAGTCTCGCGGTTAAAACTCGAACCTTCAATGCTCTCTCATGAGGCATTTAATGCAAAATGATCATTCACAGAAAATCACAATGAAAATTTTTCGATTTGCGCTCATTAGTATTACTCTGCTGATCTGTGCTGAGTTACGAACCTCTGCTGCCCATCCTTCAAGCGACGATCCGTCGATCAACGATGTTCAGGAATTTAATGTCGACGGAATCGATGTTCTCCTTCGTGAAGCCAAGGAAACTCCGGTCGTGACCTCAATCCTCTTTATTAAAGGCGGGACAAGCGCAATTCCGGAAACAGAATCTCCTGCAAGCGAATCGTTTGCGATGCGCCTGATTCCGGCAAGCGGATCTGCACTTACCTCGAAGCAGCGCTTTCGGCGTGTTAAGCTCCTCATGGGTTCTGAGATCGGCGGTTCGGATGGTCGCGATTACTCCGTTCTTTCGATGGTCTCGACCAGAGAGCATCTCGATACCACCTGGAAGTTTTTTTCCGAGATGATCGTACATCCGGCCATTGATCAAATTGAATTTCAGAATTTGAAACGTAATGCCCTTATTGGTTATGAAAGCGGGCGTGACGATCCGGATGCCCTTTCGCGTATTACTCTCGATTCGATCTATTACTACGGCCATCCTTACGGCAGGCATGTGACACGCGATGAGATCGAAGCTCAAACTCCGGAGCACGAACTTGCGTATTACAAGTCGATCATGGTAAAGTCCCGGTTTCTTCTTGTCGTTGTCGGAAATATCTCGCGTTCTGAATTAGAGAAAAAAATGAGAAGCGGCGGGATGACATCTTTACCGCTCGGCAATTTCGTCCAAAGGGAGATCCCGGTTCCTGCAAAATCAAATTCTCCGGGAGCATTTTTCCCGCCATTTGAACGCACCTTGCCGACAAAATATGTGGTCGGGTATCACCGAATTCCGAACAAAGACGATTCGGATTATTATCCTTATATCCGGATGCGTAATTTTTTCGGCGGATTTCTTTTCCAGCATTTGCGCGTACAGAGCAATCTTGCATATGCTCCCAATAATGAAGATCTCGATTCCCGTGCTTCAGTGGAAATGATCTCCTTTCAGACGCCGTATGTGGATAGTGCGATCAAGATCATCTTTAAGGATGTGGATTTCTTTCAGCAAAATATACTTCTTGAATCTGCAATAAAGGGGAATGTTGCGAAGTGGGCAACAAGTAACTATCTGAAGCAGGAAAAGACAAGCGAACAAGCTGCTGCGCTCGGTCAGGCACAACTTTCGACCGGCTCCTGGCGCAATGCGTTTATTTCCTTCGATAAGCTTTCGCAAGTAAAAGCCGAGGATATTGCCCGTGTTGCGCAAAAATATTATAGGAATTTCAACTGGGTCGTCGTCGGGAATACGCGGGATGTCGATAAAAAATTATTGGAATCGAGGTAGTCTATAATTTTATCAATAATCCAATTGCAGCTGCCACCAGCACGATGATCGGTTCCGGTATTTTAAAGCGGAACAGAAGTACTATTGTCACAACGGCAATCGCAATTGAAGGGAAATCGGCGAGTGAGTGTCTTCCGATATTAAAAAGCGAGCCGGCAATAGCGCCAGTTGTGGCTGCAGTAACTCCAAAAATAAATGCGCTGACATTCTTATTCTTTGCGATGCGTTCGTAAAACGGTGTCAGGATGATAACAAATAAATACACAGGCAGAAAGACTCCGAGTGCGGCGGCAAGAGCTCCCGGAAGCGCAGAGACAAGATAGCCGATAAAGGCTACAGTAATGACAACCGGTCCCGGAGTGATCATTGAGACGGCAACAGCATCAACGAATTGTTTATTGGTGAGCCAATGGTTTTGTGCAACGACTTCTCCATAGAGATAGGGAACAATTGCAAGTCCGCTGCCGAAAACAACAGAACCCGCTTTTGCAAAGTAAAGGAAAAGATCAATGAACGAGCGATTCCCAGTTATTACCGGAACGGCATCGAGAATATAGAACGGAATAAAAAGCCGAAGTGTGTTTCGGGAAAAAAAATTCCCTTTCGAGATATAGAGAAGATTGATAATTCCTGCAGCGATCAGAAGCCAGATAGGTTCTCCTTCAAGAAAAGCCGTTGCGATTGCAGATGCTCCAAACAATATCCAAAGCACATTACTTTTCCCGAGAGCTGTAAGAGTGAGTTTAAAAGCTGAACGAACCATGATCCCCAGCACCGCAGGGCTGACTCCATAAAATGCTGCCGACATCCACCACATTTCTCCGTATTGCTCGTAGAGCATTGCAATTCCGACCACCATCAGGAATGAAGGGAGCACGAAAAATATCGAGACAAGTGTTGCGCCCAAATACCTGCTGCGGATAAATCCTATATATATTGCAAGCTGAGTAGAAATTGGACCGGGCGCAAGTCTGCTGAAAGCCAAACCTCTTAGATATTCCTCTGTCGTGACCCATCCGCGTTTTTCGACAAGATCGCGCTGCATATACCCTGCAAGCGGAATCGGACCGCCGAAGCCGATCGTACCAAGCTTCAGGAAATAGAGAACAAGCCCTTTAAGGGAATACGGTTCTTTTTGTTCCGAGAGGGATTCAGGGGTCACGTACTACCGTTAGAATAATTATGTTTTTTATTTTAACAATAGAAGTCGATACTTTGTCACATCAGGAATTGAATTCCGAGGTATCCGTAAAAATTCGCATCGTCGGAAGAGAACTTTGGTGACTCCACATCTTTGCCCACTCCAATGAGTATGACCTGATCCTCGGATATCTTGATCTGCGCTCCGAGATTGATAAAAGTCCCTTCTTTGAAATACACAGCATCTTCACCGGTTACATCATTATCCTGCGTTCTGCCGACAGTTGTGTGTATTTCGCCAAGTAATGTCAGATTTTTTCCGAAATCATGGTCGATGCAAAGCCCTAAAAAAAACTCTGATATATTTCCGAGAATTTGATACCCTCCCTGAAGATTAACGCCGATCTCTGCGATTTCTTTGTTAACGGCAACCGGCAGTACTATTCCAAAAGCTGTGGATTTTCCGCCTTGTTCGGGATTAAAAGAAATAATTGGCTGCGGATATACTGAAAGTGACAGGTCCTCTTCACTTCCGTTAATAATGCGATATTTGAATCCGAGAGTGAGGTTATCGAATTTATTCGCCAATTTTTCTCCCTTTTCAGCCAGCCATGTAAATTCTGCCTTGAGTTGAATCCTATCGCCGAGGCCATAATTCAAATCTACGATCGGAAAATTTTTAACATAATCGTTCTTGCTTCCTTCAAATTCAAAAGCAACATTGTTCTCCCATTTTCCTCGCCCCGGAGCATTATTTTCTCCCTTGGTCGTGCCCGGGGTACCGGAATCATCGGTGAGCATGGGCGGTCCGCCTTGCGCTAGCACAGGGCAAATCCGAATAAAAATTGCAAGAAATAGGAAAAGGAGAAGCGTACGGGGAGGAAGTGTACGGGGAGGAAGTGTACAATGCTTCATGTTTGAATTATATTTGTAAATCATCAAATAAACACTGACATTATTGAATTGGATTCATTTTAATTGATGAATATCCCTGTTGTCAAAAAAGTATTTTACTGATTTCAAAATATCGTATCAAAACTTCCGTATTTTTGAGTCCGTACTATTACAACGGATAAACCGAAAGCGTGGCAAAAAAACAGTACGGCAACCAAACAAAATTTATATTTATCACCGGCGGAGTTGTCAGCTCGCTCGGTAAGGGAATAGTCTCCTCTTCACTTGGTCTTCTTTTGAAAGCGCGCGGATTCCGCGTTACGATCCAAAAGTTCGATCCCTATATCAATGTCGATCCGGGCACGATGTCGCCGTATCAGCACGGCGAAGTNNGGCACGATGTCGCCGTATCAGCATGGCGAGGTGTACGTTACAGATGACGGAGCAGAGACCGATCTCGATCTTGGACATTACGAGCGCTTCCTCGATGTCAGTATGTCCCGTGCCAATAATACGACAACAGGGCAGGTCTATAACGAAGTGATTCAGCGCGAACGACGAGGCGACTATCTTGGTGCTACGGTTCAGGTTATTCCCCATATTACCGACGAGATTCGCCGCCGGATGATGGCACTTGCAGAAACGGGTGATTACGACATTGTTATTACTGAGATCGGCGGTACAGTTGGCGATATTGAATCCCTGCCTTTCCTTGAAGCGATGCGCCAATTGATGCAGAAGGTCGGGAAGCAGCATTGCCTTGCTATCCATTTGACTCTGGTGCCTTATATTGCAAGCGCAGGCGAACTCAAGACCAAACCGACTCAGCATTCAGTCAAGCAACTGCTTGAACTGGGTATTCAACCCGATGTTCTTGTCTGCCGCTGTGAAGAACCGCTTTCGAAGAGCGCAAGAGAGAAGATCGGATTATTCTGTAATGTCGAATCCCGCGCCGTCGTCGAAGCGCGCGATGCCAGCACGATCTATGAAGTACCGCTTACTTTTGCAAAAGAAAAGGTCGATCAGATCGTTCTGGAAAAGCTCGGGCTTAAAACCAATGCAAAGCAAGATCTTGCGAAATGGCGAAAATTTGTCGAGCATATTAAGCATCCGAAAAAACAAGTTCGTATTGGCCTTGTCGGGAAATACGTTCAGCTTGCCGACGCGTATAAATCCATCAGCGAAGCTTTTATTCATGCTGGTTCGGAGAACGATGCAAAAGTCGAGATGATCTGGATCAATGCCGAAGAACTTGAAAAAGAAAAATCCATTGCAAGCGCTTTTGCAGGCATCGATGGCGTTCTGATCGCACCCGGTTTCGGGTCGCGCGGAGTCGAAGGAAAGATCAGAGCGATCGAATACATTCGCAAGAATAAAATCCCCTTCTTCGGTATTTGCCTGGGTTTGCAATGCGCCGTGATTGAGTATTCAAGAAATGTTTGTGGGTTAAAGCAGGCGAACTCCGCTGAATTCAAAGAGACGAAGGAGAATGTTATCGACATGATGCTCGATCAGAAAAAGGTCATGACAAAAGGCGGCACGATGAGGCTTGGCAGCTATCCTTGCATCTTGAAAAAAGGATCGCTTGCCAATAAAATTTATCGCGATCAGTTTATTAATGAGCGTCACCGCCATCGTTATGAAGTTAATAATGCATTCCGAAAAACGTTGGAAGAGCATGGAATGATTTTCGGAGGAGTTTCGCCGGATGGCAAACTTGTCGAAATGATCGAATTGTCGCATGATGTGCATCCCTTCTTCATCGGCGCGCAGTTTCATCCGGAGCTGAAAAGCCGCGCCACTAAAGCGCATCCGCTCTTCCGGGAATTTGTCAAAGCCAGCTTGATCTATAATGATTCGAAAGCAAAGCCTGTAAAAGCCAGAACCAAACGTTGACCAGAGATTCCTTTTCGAACACGACGAGCGGTTTGCCCCCTCTTGCCCGTGCTCAGGTAGAAACCTTACGGAGTATTGTCCGTGAAGCTTCGGAAAGAAATGCGACATCCTCCTTTGTTATCGAAGGACCTCATCTGATCGAACGTGCCTTCGAAAGTGCTCCGGATTTAATTAAAGAAATAATTTTTACGGAAGAAGCATTTGCTGCTAATACAGCAATTGCTAAACTTGCCCATAAAAAAAGAATCTCTTGCTATCACGTCTCAGCAAAACTTTCCGAAAGGATCTCGGATACAAAATCGCCGCAAGGCATTTTTGCCCTCGTGTCAATGCCAAGAGTTGAATCCAATCTTACGGATTCAGGTGTAACGATAGCACTTGACGATGTTCAGGATCCGGGAAATGTCGGCACCATCATTCGCACTGCTTCCTGGTTCGGAGTTCATCAAATTCTGCTCAGCAAAGAATGTGCTGACCCATATTCCCCAAAGGTTTTGCGGGCAACTCAGGGAGAAATATTTTCCACATTTGTGGGAATTCGTGGGAATTTTGCCGATTCATTGCGTATATTGCAAAAAAAAGGACAGCAGGTTATTGCTGCTACAATAGAGCCTGAGGCGTGTTTACTATATAAGATGGCTTTCTCGCAGAATGTGGTGCTCGTTTTCGGAAGCGAAGCTCACGGGGTGAGCCGGGAGATTCTAAGCCTTGCAGATGGGCAAATAATCATACCTAAATTCGGGCAGGGAGAGTCATTAAACGTTGCAACCAGTGTAGGCATCATACTTTCGGAGATAATGCGAAATCACTTACTGAAACAAAACGGATGAAAAGTGATTCATACTGATAAGGGAAGTGTAACGTTTTTAAGGATTTGAAGTATATTATAAATGTAAGGTGTCATAAACTATGTGGATAGAACGTTCATTACTCAGCGGAGTTTGGCACATAACTTGCTAAGCATTGAAATAGAATCCAGTAACAGCGTTTTGAGACCATACCATAACCAACTATCATGCAAGCCGGGGAGGCGGGCAAAATGAAGACAACGAAAATAGGACAACAAGGAACACCGCAAGAGCAAGCTCAGGAATTTCTGCAGAAGGCATACCGCCTGCAGATGTCAGGGCACTTACAGGAAGCCATCGAGAACTACCGAGCCTCGATAGCTATTGTTCCGACCGCTGAGGCGCATACATTCTTGGGATGGGCGCACAGCTTCTTAGGCGATTACGAACAAGCGATCGAGGAATGCAAGACTGCCATTTCGATCGATCCCGAATTCGGAAATCCCTATAACGACATTGGCGCATATTTGATCCAGAGGGGCGATACCGATGAGGCTATTCCTTATCTGGAACTTGCGATGAAAGCTAAACGATATGCAACCCCACATTTTCCGCACTATAATCTCGGAAGGATCTTAGAGCGTAGAGGCGATTGGTTCGAAGCGCTTGCCGAATACGAGCAGGCTTTAGAGATCGAACCGGGCTATACGCTTGCCAAAGATGCCTACTACAGGCTGATGGCATTGATGAACTGATGTGAGATATGTGTTAAACGATTCCGCTTGGTGAGCTAGGCTCGCCAAGCGGCATTTTTTTATGAAAACATTTGTAATGTTCCAGCGTATTTTTTCAATTATCTCACTCATTCCGAAATCCACCTAAATATGAATAGAAGAGAATTTATAGAAAAAGCCTGCCTGACAGGAATCGGCATTGTGGCAGGAACGAGCATCATTAATTCATTAGGGATCGAGACGTTGAAAGCAACTCCTCGTCCCGGAGTCTTTCATGGTTACCGTGAGATTCCTCTTCTCATTGCAGATACTCCTGAGTTGCAAACCGTCGGCGGAGCATACCATCTTGAGATCGATGAGATCGATAAGAGCTTGCTTGTCGTCCGTACCGGTGATGAGAGCTTCATGGCAATAGATATTAAATGTACGCATAAATCCTGTGATGTCGCCTACCAGGATAATATTAAGATGTTTGTCTGCCCATGTCATGATTCCCATTTTGATATGAACGGCATTCCCCAAAGCGGGCCGGCAAAGAAGCCGCTTGGGACTTATAAGACGTCATTTAAAAATGGCGAAGTAACGGTTCATATTCCGGTTGATAGCGATATACCCGATGCAGCGAAGGATTCAACTGTCGTTACGAAATCCGATTCGACACAAAAAAAATAAACTGACGGTGTCATTGCGAGGAGTCGCGAAACGACAACGAAGCAATCCCCTCTGTATTGGCAGATTTTACCTTACTACAATCTATCAGGGGAATGTTTCGTCGGGCTAAAGTCCTCCTCCCAATGGCACGGTAATCGATTCTTCTAGAAAGAAATTTGAAGTCAGAAGTCAGAATTATTTGTTCTGCTTTCTGACCTTTTTTATACCTCATATTTTATCATTCATATTTTCCCACGTGCGCACTTCCGATGATATTGTCGAACGGGTTCGAAATGCAACAAGCATCGTCGATGTAGTGAGCGAACACGTCAGGCTGCGAAAACGCGGAAAGAATTATCTCGGTCTCTGCCCTTTCCATACCGAGAAAACTCCTTCGTTCAATGTCGTCGAAGATAAAGGCATTTATAAATGCTTTGGCT
>PLXB01000340.1 GCA_003151215.1 Ignavibacteriota bacterium | reverse complement strand
GAACCTTGATTTTAAGAGATTCTTTTGATTTATTAGATTGATTCATTCTTGTTCATCTTATTCATCTCAATAATCTCATAAAATTAAGGTTCAGACAATTATCCTTAATTTTGCATTGACGTGAACAAAAAATTCGATCTTATCGGAATCGGCGAATGCCTTATCGAACTATTCGAAGAGGCGCCGCACACCTATAGGCAATCTGTTGCCGGAGACGTATTTAATACATTGTTCTATGCTTCGAGGCTGGGACTGAAAACCGGCTTCATCTCAAATTTTGGGAATGACGATCTGACAAAATATATTGTAGAATTAATGGATCGAGAAAGGATTGACAGAGCATGCACCACACGATCTGAGAACAAAACGAACGGATTATATCTTATTTCGACGAAACAATCAGGCGAACCATATTACTCTTTTTGGCGCAATGATTCTGCAGCAAAAGAAACTTTGCAAAAGATCAGTTTGATGAAATTAGAAGAATATATTCTTTCCGCAAAATATTTTCATTTCTCTGCTATTGCTCTTGCCGTTTTGAATGAAAGTGAAATTCTGGTTTCTCTTTTGCAAAAATTACACGGGCATTTAACCATCACCTTCGACACGAATTTCCGCAAGCGGCTTTGGAATGATATCACTTTATTGAAGGCATTTATTGAAACAGCTTCATCCTATGTTGACATTCTCTTCGTCTCAAACACAGATGATGAAAATATTTATGGAAAAAGAGCGGCGGAAGAAGCAATAAAATATTATGTACTCCATGGTTATGATACGATCATCTTCAAGCAGGGAAGCGATGATGTATTAGCATGGGACGGGAAGCAGATCATAAGAGTGCCGACATTTAAGAATGTAAAAGTTATCGATGCAACTGCTGCCGGCGATGCCTTCAATGCAGGATTTATTTCTGCACAGATTCATGGCCGAAATATTGAGGATTCCATCCGAACAGGTAATGGCTGCGCTGCATTTGTCGTCACAAGGCGTGGTGGGTTGGCCATCGATTTTCAAAGATAAAAATACAAGAGACGAATGACAAACAGCGATTCACGAACGACCGTCTTTATGATCGGCAATGCCCATCTCGATCCTGCCTGGATGTGGCGGTTCGAAGAAGGCTTTGAAGCATTTCTGGCAACATGCCGTTCAGCGCTCGATCGAATAGATGAAACTCCCGGATTTATCTTCACAGCTTCAAGCGCGGCACATTATGAATTTGTTGAACGAACCGATCCCCATCTTTTTCTTCGAATTCAGGATGCAGTAAAAAACGGAAGGTGGGCAGTTGTTGGCGGTTGGTGGGTTGAATCGGATTGTAATTTGCCAAGCGGCGAAGCATTTATCAGGCAAGGTCTCTACGGTCAAAAGTATTTTGAGTCGCAATTTGGAATAATTTGTAAAACAGGGTTTTGCATTGATTCTTTCGGACACAATGCTAATCTTCCGCTATTACTTCAACATTGCGGAATGAGCCGATATGTCTTTATGCGTCCTGGAGAAAATGAAAAAAAATTAGGTAATACGCCCTTTACATGGCGCGCGGTAAGCGGCGATGAAGTTGCTGCTTATAGACTACCATTTCATTATTCCAACTACAAGAATTCAGTAGAAGAGAAATTAATTCTATTATCCTCCTACTCATCCTATAAGTCAACTATCCCATGGATGCTCTTCTACGGAGTAGGCAATCACGGAGGAGGTCCGACAAAAGAACAAATCATGCAGATTATTGCTGAGCAGGCATCAAATAAAAATTTTAAGATCCAGTTTGCTTCGCCGGATGATTATTTTGACTCCGTTGAAAGAAATGACTTCTCATTAGAAGTTATCACCGATGAAATGCAGCCTCATGCTATCGGCTGTTACAGTGCTCATTCACGTATAAAGAAGCTGAATCGTCTCGCGGAGAATCACCTGCTCCGTGCCGAGAAGTTCTGCGCTCTGGCAGAATCGCATGTTCAATCATATACTGCAAATTGGAATAATTTTCATCAGGCATGGAAAAATCTTCTGCTCAATAATTTCCATGATATTCTCGGAGGAGTTTCGATCAAAGAAGCCTGTGATGAAGCCATTTCATTATATCATGAATCGGTTGCAATCGCATCGCGCGAACAACTGATTGCTATTCAGGTTCTTTCAAATAATATCGATACACATGACTCTCTTGAATCAGTACTGGTATTCAATTCTCATGCCTGGAGGGTTTCCGCTGCTATTGAATTCGAACTATGGCACCCTGAATCAAGTGAAAAAGGAAACGAATTAATGAGTGTTGCTCTTACAACCGATGACGGAATCACTATACTTGCTCAGAAAATAGAGCCGTCAGGAAAAATTAATGGCGATAGAGTTCGCTTTGCCGCGCAGGTTCGCGTTCCAAGTTATGGATGGTCGAAATTTAAGATAGAGCAGAATATCGAGCAACCAAAAGCAAAATCAGGCATCACGGCGAAGGAAAGCATCCTGCAAAATGGAATTTGTGGAATCGTCTTTGAAGGCGAGGTTGCTGACAATCAGATTAAATACTATCCCGCTCAGGTCTTCGCCGATGAATCAGATACATGGGGACATGACATATCCGGATTCAACGGGCAAAAAGGATACTTTAANNGTAGTTACGGAAATTCACACATGGAAGAAGATTTTATTCTCTATGAAGGAGCGGATTATATTGAGCAGAGAGTCTATCTCGATTGGCGAAAAACTAATTCTGTGATGAAGCTTCGTTATGCTCATGAATATACCGATCCGAAAGTGTTCTTCGAGATCCCGTATTCTGTCATTGAGCGTCCGGTTTCAAGCGATGAAGTGCCGGGAGGAGCGTGGGCTTTTGTTCAGGATGATTCTCATGGACTGGGGATTATCAATGGCGCTAAATATAGTTATTCTTCTGACGAGAAATATTTTTATATAACTTGTGCACGGTCTCCACTCTTTGCTCATCATAAACCGCCACACATTTTTTCGCAGAACGAACAGAAGCGCTATCAGGACCAGGGCGAACAGGAATTTACCGTCAGGATCGTCATTGGGAAAAAGAATTGGCGGGGCGCAGATATGCCCCGAAGGTCTCTGGAGTTTCTTCAGCAGCCAATTGCGCATCTTGAAAGTATGCACCTTGGGACAATAGCAAAAAAACCTTCTTCGATTGAGGTAAGTGCTCCCAATGTCTTGGTAACTGTAATCAAACGTCAATATGAATCTGATATGGATGAAATTATCGTCCGGGCTGTGGAATCAATTGGTGATGAATCGCTCGTTTACTTTCAATCAAATCTCTGGTCCGTCTCATGGCAAGCTCATTTCCATCCTTTCGAGGTAAAATCTTTCTTAATTGCTCACGGTAATACAATAGAAATCAATGGCATAGAGGAGCCAATAAAAGTTTGAGGTTTTTGAACGCAAATTTGTAACTTTACTATGTGTAAAGCGTTTTCTATATACGAAACACAAGCAGACTTGATTATATGCGGTTTGTGATGTCAGAGGGTAAGATACGAAAAACGAGTGTAACCCTTTCGGATGAGGATCTATGGATCACTTTCCGGGAAGGAGATGACGCAGCATATACTTTACTATATTTTCGGTATGCAGATCGTTTGTATTCTTATCTGAGGCTATTGCTTGGTCCCGGTTCACAGCGCCATAGCATTGAAGATGTTTTTCAAGAAGTGTGGATACGCATCTATCGAGAAAAAGAAAAATTTGAAATTCGCGAAAAAGGGACGTTCGGAGGCTGGCTCTTCCGCATCGCACATAATCATGCGATCAGTTTACTTCGCAGACCCAGTCACATTTCGTCATTTAATGAAATGGCAGATGATAAATTTCTTTATCATTATGCTTCGACCAATGTACAAGATACATTAAGTGACGAACACAGCGCCGAAGAAATAATTGTGATACTTCGCGGAGTGGTTGAAGAATTGCCGATCGCAATGAAGGAAGTATATTTATTATCCGAGTTCGAGCATATGAATATGGATCAAGTAGTGGAAGCTCTGGGCATTTCAAAGGCGAATGCCAAAGTGCGGCTTTTCAGGGCAAGAAAAATCGTCCGTGAAAGAATGATCGAAGTATTAGGAATCGACAAGACTTTTGTCGATAGCAGCGAAGGACATGATAATGTTATTTAAATAATTTTTGATAGGAATACGAAAATGATGGAAGAACGAATATTGGATTTTTTAGACGGTAACTTAGGTTCTTCGGAAGAAGAAGAGCTTCTGCACCGGCTTGCCGTTTCACCCGAACGCCGAAACTTGCTCAAGCAGCATCTTCAAATGCGCGAATTGACAGCAGCTCTTGCGCGCAATTCACTTGTCACTGTTCCGAAAGTGCTTACCGCTTCGCTTTTTACAGCATTGGCTGCTAATGGTTATGCCGGTCCGAGTATGCCTTCAGCAGCAGAATCACTTGAATCAATTAAATTCTCCGCAAACCAGAATATCGATAGAGCCGCTGAAAATATTATCGCTTTAAAATCAACAAGGCTTTTCAGTCGTTCGTCCCTGGTGTTTGCTTCTGCAATTTCATTCATCATCGGTGCGGCAGTTCTCTATTTTATTACGCCTGAAGAACGGCAGGAAAAATTTGCTGCATCTGTATCGAGTATATTACAAGCGCAAAGATCGGCAGAACCATTGAAGGCAGAAATGGCTAATATGCCCACTCTTCGATTAACTCAAGGCAGTGAGGAAAAAATCAGAGAGAATGTAGAAGAGGGTAAAGCACCGGTCGCTGATAATAATATTACTTCAGGAAATGATGGCGAATTATACAATTCATCCCTGATTGATCTTGATAATAAAGATATTGGAGGAAGCCCAGTTAATATTTCTGATCAGGCAAGTTTTCCTTTGATCTCAAATACCGAATCGAAATATCCGCCCGCGATTGCAATTTCTGCAGATATTCACGGAAGTAATGTGACTGCGAAAAATCCTTTTGATCCGGTTCAGCCCGATCCTGTGAGCGAGCGCTCATTTATGCAAAGGCTTACTATTTCATTTCGCGGCGGAGAAGGGAAAGCACCCGGCAACGAGCAGGCACTTACCGGTTCTTTGATGGAAATAAAAGCTTCGTATGATATTTCCGATCTATTGGTCGCGAAAATATCTGTCGGTCAGTTCATGCCTTATGAGACCGAAGCCGTTACTGCTGATCCCGGATTTAATGCGGATGGATTCCGCTTGTTACAATTAAAACCTGTTATGCAATATCGTGCCATTCTCGGAGCGGAGTTAGGTGCAAAGTTTACTGTGTTCGATGCTCCTTTTGAAGTGAGTGGCGGTTTTATCAGTGATTTTCAAGGAAGCATTATTCCGCGTCTCGGTTTTTTTACAAGTCTTTCATTGCAGGATAATCTTAGTATGAATCTTGGATTGGAAGGAATGATCTATTCTCATGATATTAGTTCGTCTCTCCGTAATGCACAAAATATGTATGCTGGAGAACATCCGTCGCTCATCGGAGTATTGGAGAATAAGGAGTCTACCGGGTTTATCGGACCGGCAATAGAATTGATGTGGCATTTTTAACCAATGTCATTTTCAATCGTACAAAACGTATGGAGGAATCCTTTGACCTTAAAAGAGAATCTTATTCCATATCCTCAAAGAATTATTTGTTCCACAAAGAATAACAAAAGTGCCCTTTTTTATTTTGTTGTTATTTTGATTTATGTTTCCGGCTGTGTCCCAACTCCCAACGAAAGTGCAAATACTCCTCCCGAAGCCACAGATCTTCGTTCATTTTTTATACCGCAAAAAATCAATCAGAGTTACCTATGGCATTTTATTCCAGCTCTCCCCGGAGGTGACTCTTCATATTTCTTTGAATATATTGACGTAAGTTCATTGAAAACATCCGAGGGATACTCGCCTGTATGGCAGATCGGCACATCAGATACATTGCGAATGGATTCTATAATTTATGATGCATATATTTCCGATTCGCTTGTCAAGTTTTATTTTGGTAATTCAAATTTGTCTTCTACCCCTCGTCAAATTTTGCTTCAAAAGACACTCCGAGTCGGCTCGATTTGGATTGTTGCGGATAATTTTATGACTTCAAATGGTGCTAATGTTTCCATTAAAGCGGAAGTGATCGATTATTATGCACAGACTCAGCTTGGGAGCAAATTATATAAAGATGTATTTCTTGTGACCTATACTTCTACTGTAAAAGCCGGTTCACAAAATCCGGTTGAACCTGAATATCAAAATGGAGCTCATTTAGATAGATATTATGCCAGAGATATTGGCGAAATACTTGAGATATGTAAAAATACTTCCGATTCCACAGTCTGGACAAAAGAACTGGTGGAAACTCGCATTCGTTAATCTCCGTTGTTCTTCTATAATGGAGAACATACCTGCTCTTTTTAAACTTAAGATTGNNGCTTGGCTCACATCCGGTAGATCTGATTGCATCACCAGAGAAGCTCGAGCTCCCGATGTTTCATGGAGACATTCATGCACGAGGAGAGATCATCGTCGGCAACCGTCTCGAACTGAATTTACATCTTGAAGTCACCGGTAATTTCATTTGTGACCGCTGCGCATGCGATTTCGAAAAAAATATTACAACTGATCTTCAACTTGTATATCTTCCTCCCGAGCTCTCCAAAACTGTTGAAGACGACGATAATATCCATGTTTTTGACCCTCAGACGACCCATGAAATAGACTTTACGGAAGATATTCGTGATGCTCTGATCCTGGCTATTCCGATGAAAAACTTGCATAGCCCGGATTGTAAAGGTATTGATTTCGGCGGCAACGAAGAGCTGATGGATGAACGTCTTGCAGGATTAGGTGGACTATTGGAGCAATTACGTGAAGAAGAAATGAACTCTGGGGCGTCCGGTAGTGTTTCACAGGGCTAATTTTAAGAAATGTAATACGATTTTATGCCAAATCCAACTCATCGTAATTCACGGACTCGCCGCGACAAGCGCCGCACTCACT
>PLXB01000504.1 GCA_003151215.1 Ignavibacteriota bacterium | reverse complement strand
TGGCCGCCGAAGTCATCGCCAGCGTACTGCCGCGCGGCGCCCACCCCATGGAGTAATTGAAATGCCCTCGTTCGAAGAATCGCTCAAGAAGCTCGAATCCATCGTCGATCGGCTCGAAAAGGGCGACCTCGCCCTGGAAGAGTCGCTCAAGCTCTTCGAAGAAGGGGTGGGCCTTTCGGCCGCCTGCAAGCAGGAACTCGACGCCGCCGAAGGCAAGGTGCAGATGCTCGTCAAGCAGCGCGATGGATCGCTGAAACCCGAGCCCTTTCTGACCGAGAAACTCCTTTAGGGAACCTCCGATCAAGTCGGCGCTTTGAAAGGGCACGATCTGCCACGGCGGATCTCCGGCGCAAGAGTGGGAATGCAGAATTCCACAAAGATGGCCTTTCCGACCTCTGATCTCTATTCCCTATTCCCTGCCTTCGCCTTTTTCGCCAGCCGGGCCAGCGTCGCCTGCTCACGCAGCACCTGCCGCAACGGCCGTGCCGGCGTACCGTAGAGCACGGTCCCCGGCTTCAGCCCCTCGTTGGTCACCTTTGACCCGCTGAAGACCCCCGCCTGCCCGCCAAGAATCACGCCCGGCCCAATCGTAACGTGGTCGCCTATGCCGACTTGCCCCGCGAGCACCGCCCCATTGCCCACCGTTGAGGAGCCGGAGATGCCGGTCAGCGCCACCAGGATCACGTCCTCACCGATGTCGCAGTTGTGCCCCACGTGCACCAGGTTGTCGATCTTCGTGCCGCGCCGGATGCGCGTCTCGTTGAGTGCTCCGCGGTCGACGGTGGAGTTAGCGCCGATCTCCACATCGTCTTCGATAATGACGTTGCCGATCTGCGGAATCTTACTGAAACTACCTTCGGCGCCCGGAGCATAACCGAATCCATCGAAACCGATCACCGTTCCGGCGCCGATCACCACGTTTTTACCGATCACGGTACCGTCATAAATAATTGCGCCGGGGTGAATGACCGATCCATCACCGACCTGAACGTTATCTCCGATAAAACATTGCGCGCCGATAATGGCAGTAGAAGCAATCGATGCCGAAGCACTGATCACTGCGCTCGGATGAATCTTTTCCGGAAACATATTCTTCCGCGGATTAAAGAGCGCAAGCGTTTTCGCAAAAGCAGCATAAGGATCGGCGCATCGTAAGAGAGCCGGCGCTTTCTTTTTATTTCCATCTTCAGCAGGAATGACAAGAGAGGTTCCGACGATCACAGCCGTTGCAGCTGTGGTCAGTAAAAATTTTTCGTACGAAGGATTTGCAATGAACGTTACCGAACCGGGTCCTGCTTCGGCGATCGTTGCAACGTGTGTGATCTCTTCATCTCCCGAAGCAAATTCAACCGGTGAAGCACCGAGATGCGATGCAAGGTCGCGGATATTCATAGGGGTATCGGATTATCCTGCTGAATTTATTAATGATGTACGGGCGGGGGCTGGCCTCCCGGCGGAAAGCTGGGAGGAGGCACTCCCGGCGGCAGCGGCGGCGGCTGATTCGGATTGTTCGGGTTATTAGGATTATTGGGATTATTAGGGTTTGGGTTATTGGGGTTCGGCTTATTAGGATTAAGCGGATTATTGATCAGCGGAATGTTAAAAATGTCATTGGTTTCCAACCCCAGTTTTTTGGAAACCAGTATCGATAGATCGAATTTTGCATTCGTAAATAATATCGAATAATCTTTTGAGCTTCGGTCAAAAACATAATCATATTTCCCTTCGAGTGCAACATCTTCGATCGCCTTCATCAATTTTTCGTATGCACCCTTCATGAGGTCTCCCTGCTGCTTATATAACTCGCCGTTGGTGCCGTATTTATCCTGACGGAATTGATCGATTCTTTTTTTCAGATCGGTAATATCGGTTTCCACTGCACTTCGCTCGGCATCGGCCATAATAAGTTTTTTGCGGTCGTAGTCATCACGTTTGCGTTTAAGATCGGTTTCCATATCGGCAACTTCTTTATTCCAGCCTGAAACGATCTGATCGAGCCTGGCTTCGGCATCGACAGCTTCCGGCATCCTTTTTAAGATCTTCGTTGCATCGATATACGCAATACGCGACTGGCCGAAAGAGACTGTTGCCGCAAAAACAAAGGCGGCGATAAGAAAAGCTGAGATTCGGTAATTCATTTTTTTTAGAAAAAATCGTACATTGCAAAAATTACGTCTGCCTTACTATAAGCAAACGCGCCCTTGAAATTGTGCCCTAAAAATGAAGAGGGGCGAAAAACTGCACCGATTTATTTTTTCAGCGAAGCCTGCACATCGGCAGTAATATCGGTCACACCGTCGCCGACATACGCCACATTGCCTTTATCGAGAACGATCTCGATCTTCTTCTTTTTGGCAACAGTATTGATCGCATCTTTCACTTTGCTGACGATCGGGCTCATCAGATCGGAACGCACTTTCACGATCTCTCCTTTTTGCTGGTCGGATTTCTGAACATTGTAATTTTGAATATCAGCCTGCATTTTCTTTAGTTCGTCATCGGCTTTGGTCTTGGCTTCTTTCGACATTGTTTCGAGAATTTTCTGGTAGCTGTCGAATTTATCCTGCAGCGCTTTATTCATCATGCCAAGCGTATCCTGCCATGACTTGATAATAACATCCATCTTCTGGGTTGCTGCAGTATATTCGCTGTAGGTATCGAGCACTTTCTGACCGTCAACAACGCCGATCTTCTGAGCGAATGTCTTCATCGAAAAAAGTGAGATCATGCCAAGAACGGCAAACGCAAGAATAGTAAGTTTCTTCATTGAAACCATGGGTTGAATTCCTCTCTGATTGTGAAAAAGTAAATGTTGTAAGTAATCCTGTAAAACGGCTACTCTAAAGAGCAATAGAGTCGAAAAAGTTTCCGAAATCGCTTTCTAAATGCTACTTTTACCGTTTAAAGCTCCATTTCGTCACATCTTTCGAATCTTCGAGGATAATACCTGCTTTAAGCAAATCATCCCGAATTTCATCGCTTAATGCGAAATCCTTCTTTTGACGGGCTTCTTTGCGCCAGTCGATGACTTTTTCGAGGACAGCAGAAAGGGCGTTTTGGGAGCCCGATATCCGAAGTCCGGTGCCTGAAGCCGGTAAAATACCGAGAATACTTCCGGCAAGGGCATTCCAGATCTGGTAAAGAGTGATGAGGTTATCCTGATCAGGAGCGTCTTTTCCCAGGAGCTCATTTGTCTCTTTCGCAAGGTCATAGAGAATTGCAATACCCTTCGGAGTATTAAAATCGTCGTTCATTTCATCGATGAACTCATTAACGAGAGGGTGCGTAAGTTCTGATTGAGTTAATCCGCGAACCTTTGGTTCACTTACTATCTCCTCAAGTCTCCGGTATGTTGAGAGTAACTTTCCGTATCCTACTCCCGCGGCATCGATTGCATCTTTCTTAAACTCTGTCGTACTTCTGTAATGTGATTGGAGTAAATAGAACCGCAGCGTCATCGGATCGAATTCTTCGAACAGATCGCGTAAGGAACTTGCATTCCCGAGGGATTTTCCCATTTTCGTACCATCGACCGTCACCATATTATGATGCATCCAATAGCGAACGAACGGTTTGCCCGTGGCGCATTCGCTTTGGGCGATCTCACATTCATGATGGGGGAATTGGTTCTCAAGTCCTCCGCCGTGGATATCGAATGTTTCCCCCAGATACTTCATGCTCATTGCCGAGCACTCAATATGCCAGCCCGNNTCCCTTCTCCGCTCTCTTCCAAAGTGCGAAATCATTAGGATGATGTTTTTCAGTACGTACTTCCACCCTTCCCGAATTCTCCTGATCTTCGGTCTTCCGCCCGGAGAGCTTGCCATACTCTTTATCTTTAGTCACATCGAAATAGACACTGCCTGCTACTTCATACGCATATCCTTTTGCGATCAGCTCTTCGATGATCTCGATCTGTTCGATGATATGCCCGGTTGCACGAGGCATAATATCCGGCGGAAGGATATTCATTGCCGCAAGATCCTCTGATGTCCGGCGGGTAAAGGTCTCGGCGATCTGCATGGGATGAAGCTTGATACGGGAGCTTTCTTTAAGAAGCTTATCCTCTCCGGCATCTTCATCGTTATCGGTCATGTGCCCGACATCCGTGATATTCTGAACGTAGGTCACCTGATATCCCAGGAACATCAGGTAGCGGCGGACAACATCGAAGGATACATAGCTTTTGGCATGACCGATATGAGCATCCGAATAGACGGTCATCCCGCAGACATACATCCCGATCCTTCCCGGATTGAGGGGTACGAATTCTTCCTTTCGGCGACCTAGTGTGTTATAGATTTGTAACGGCATTGGCAAGACAACGCAGACATCGCATAAGTGAGTTCAATCATCCTTGCAACATTCGAACTCAATAGATGAAGTGCTGAATATTCTATGGGTTATCGTTGCCTCATGCCGACATTCCCCGAAATTTTGTGGAAACGCTTCCGGACGCTTTTTTGTATTAGGGCGTTCGAATTTCGTATATTTGTAATCAGGTTGTTTACTTAATTCAGAAGTTATGCACAGGCATCGGCCGAAATATGTGCTCGGCAGGGTTTGAGTATGGCTGTTTTATTCATTATTCACTTATTTAAGAGGTAATTCA
>PLXB01000164.1 GCA_003151215.1 Ignavibacteriota bacterium | reverse complement strand
TTAGTCTTTAGTCTTTAGTCTTTAGCAGTTGTATTCCGCTAACGACTAACGACTAATTACTACAGACTGCCCTGGAGGGCTCGCATAATGGTATTGCAGCAGTCTTGAAAACTGCCAGCCGCAAGGCTATGAGAGTTCGACTCCCTCGCCCTCCGCCAGTTATGAAATCCACGCCCGAACAACCGCTTTTTTTTCAAACACAAAAAGAATGGGCTGCTTGGCTTGCTAAAAATCATACCAAGAAAGAAGGCATTTGGCTACACTTCTACAAAAAGGCATCCGGAGTTATATCCCTTAATTATGCACAGGCTTTGGATATTGCTCTTTGTTACGGATGGATCGATGGGCAGGCGAAACCATTTGATGAACAATCCTGGATTCAACGATTTACTCCCAGACGCGCGAAAAGTATTTGGTCCAAGCGAAATACGGAACATGCCGATCGCCTTATTAAGGCAAAAAAAATGAGAGCGCCCGGAATGCGGGAAATCGAAAAGGCGAAAACCGACGGCAGATGGAATGCTGCCTACGATTCATTTACCAACGCGACTATACCGGAAGATTTTCTTGCCAGAGTATCCAAAAATAAAAAGGCATTCGCTTTTTATAAAACATTAAATAAAACAAACCTCTATCCCATCGCCTGGAGATTGCAAACGGCAGTGAAACCTGAGACCAGGGAAAAACGGATGAAATTAATACTTGGGATGCTTGCAGAAGGGAAAAAATTTCATGGGTAAATATGTTGCCTTCCTGCGAGGCATTAATGTCGGCGGTAATAAAAAAGTACCGATGGTAAAGTTGAAAAGAACTTTCGAGAATTTAGGATTCGAGAATGTCCGCACACTTCTTGCAAGCGGGAATGTCATTTTTGAAGGAAAGAGGGCGAACCTTGCATCGCTTGTAAAAAAAATATCTGCAACCTTAGGAGAGGCTTTCGGATTTACGATCCCGGTTATCCTGCTCGATACAAGTGAGATTAAAAAAATGATAGAGTCAAATCCTTTTAAGAAAATTGAAATAACTTCTCAAAAGCGGTTTTACGTCACATTCCTTTCCGCAGAACCGCAGAGCAAATTAAAAATTCCCTACATCAACACTGATAATTCATTTAGTATATTGAGCATCGAAGGTAATGCGGTTTTTAGCGTTCTTGATCTTGCAAAAACCGGAACGCCGGAGGCAATGGGAATTCTCGAAAAAGAATTCGGGAAAAATATCACTACCCGGAATTGGAATACCATCATTAAAATCTTAAAAAAGTGAGTCTCTTGTTATAAAATTTGCTGTTCTATGGCATTGAAAGGAGAAAAATAGTCATGATAAAGAAAGTAAAAGAAGGCTATCGCGTCGTTTCCGAAAAAAAAGGAAGAAACATGGGAACATATAAAACCAAGGACGAGGCGAAGGAAAGGCTGCGTCAGGTAGAATTCTTCAAGCATAAAGCGGCGATCTCGAAGATGAAGAAAGGTTAGCCTTCGTTAAAAAAGGCAAATAAAAAAGGCAAGCTTTTTGCTTGCCTTTTTTATGAAAGCTATGTAGATTGTTTTATGGTAACGAATTCATTGGCGGAGCAGGTGGTGCCGGTGTTGCAAGTGGTGCAGGTTTTGGAATTGAGGCAGGAGTTGATCCCGGTACATTCGCTTCCAACGCTTTTGACGATTCCTGAACTTGCTGAGCGGCAGCGTTTAAATGCATATCGAAAGTCGATTTTGCTGCTTGCAAAGCCTCAACAGGCTCTTTCATTACGGTCTTGAGTTGATCTTCCAATCCTTCTTTTGCATCACGGAATTTACGCAGCCCTTTACCCAGACTTGTTGCAAGCTCGGGTATCTTCTTCGGTCCGAAAAAGATCAGAATGACTAAAAAGATAAGGAGAACTTCTCCTCCGCCTAAATTCTCGAACATTTGATTTAGACTTTATTTTGAGTCGGTGGATTCGTCGGTGGAACAACGGGCTCCTCGTCGCTATGCGCACCTTCGGAAGCCTTCTTGAACTCATGCATACCCTTACCTAAGCCGCGCATTAACTCAGGGATCTTCTTACCGCCAAAAAGCAGTACGACAATAGCAACGATGATGAGCAATTCAAAAGCGCCTAGATTTTTAAACATTTATATTATCCTTTTTTTATATACTGGAGAGCCGGAATATTCCGACCCTATGGCAAAACTTCGTAACGAGTGAGAAGGTTCGTTAAAAACTGTTCATTTTCTTTGAAACCATGAATAACGGTATTTGCCTTTGCGTGGTCCGTGAACATTTTTGATCACTCCGATTATTATGGCAAAAAGAGCAATCATAGCTAAAATTAACAGCGCTCCTTGCAAATACTGCATGATATTGAACAAATTAGATGCCTCAGTAATGGATTAGGTTTAATGATCTTAGCGGAATTAAGCCGCAGCTTTGGTTTCGCGGATAAATTCGAAATGCCGCATGAGAGAAGAGAAAATCTTTCGCCCGTCATTGCTCCCTAAGATGGCTTCACAGGCACGTTCCGGATGGGGCATCATACCAAGTACATTTCCTTCTTTATTTATTATTCCTGCAATATTATTGAAAGAGCCGTTCGGATTTGCTTCAGAGATTATCTCACCGCCGTCACTGGAATACCGGAATACCACTTGCTTATTGCTCTCAAGATTTTCTATAACTTCAGGATCTGCCATATAAAATCCTTCTCCGTGGGCGATCGGAATTTTGATTACTTCACCGGGAAGAAGAGAGTTAGTAAATCTCGTATCGGTATTCTCTGCACGAAGATTAACCCACTTACAGCGAAATTTCAAAGCTTCATTCCGGATCAAAACTCCCGGAAGCAAACCGCTTTCGCAAAGAACTTGGAAGCCATTACAGATACCGATCACTGTACCGCCATTATCGGCAAACTTGATCACTTCTTTCATCACAGGAGAAAATCTGGCGATCGCCCTGGTACGCAAATAATCTCCATAAGAAAATCCGCCCGGCAGAATCACAAGATCGATATTTTTCCCAATACTTTCTTCTTTATGCCAAATAAATTCTGTATCCGGATTTTTCAGAACATTCTTCACGGCATGCATGGCATCGTGATCGCAATTGGATCCGGGGAAAACAATGATGCGCGTCCTCATCAGTAGCTTCCTCCCTTTGATGAAGCTTCTGTTATCTCGAGAATACGAAAAGTTTCCATTATCGGATTGGAAAGTAATTTGCGGCTGGATTCTTCTGCAATTGCTTGCGCATTTTCTTTCGAATCGGCATTAACGGCAAGCCGGATAAATTTTCCGATCCGAACATCATTTACCTGTGAGATCCCGAGTGAATCAAGTGCATGGTGTGTAGCTTTGCCTTGAGGATCAAGGATAGCTTCTTTCCGCTCAGTTGCGATATAAACATGGTAGTTCATGGACTATTAACAAAATAAAACGTGAGTCTGTCACAGAAATCCTTTTATATTCCGAATGTTGATTTTTCTTCTCGATCGAGTTCTTCCTCATCGAAGAGAGCAGAAGCGCGGCGTTCACGAAATGTTCTTTTTGACCGAACGACGATGGCTCGTCCTAAACCAAATAAAATGAATAAGAGAAAGAATGGAAAGATTGCCGAGCCTTTTGTAATGATTCCGAGAATAATGGCAGCCATCACAACAATGAATTTCGCGGGCTCGGCTTTTATGGCCGATAGAGAAGGCTTGGGCAGCGTTTCATATTTCACTGTTGTCACCATCATCAACGAAGAACCGATAACAACCACGAACATCGCAATTTCCAACCCGGCAGATGACATAAAAGACGGCTCGCCGCGCAGGAAGTAAAATGTAACGAAAGAGACGATAAGCAATGCTGCCGAAGGAATCGGCAAGCCTTTGAAATAATCTTTGTCAAATCCGACAAGCTGCACGTTGAATCTGGCAAGCCTCAATGCCCCGCAGATCATTGGAAGCGCGGCGATCAAAATGCCGATTGTCTCGAATTGATAGAAATATAACTTATAGACTATCGCACTCGGAGCGACTCCGAAGGTGACGACATCAGCAAGAGAATCGAGTTCGACGCCGAATTCGCTTGCCGAATGTGTCAGTCTGGCCATAAATCCGTCGAGCGTATCAAAAAGAGCGCCAAGCACGATAAACCACCCTGCTTTTTCAAAATCAGCATCGATAAATGCTGTCTTGATCGCAATGAATCCGCTAAACAGATTCATCACCGTAAAAAGTGACGGAATGGTCGAACGAGTGACCTGTATTACTGACTTTTTTGCCACAGTGCTATAATAGTTTCGCCGCCCTTTGTGACGTCACCTTCCTTGACATGAATTGTCGCATTAAGTGGTAAATAAATATCGACACGTGAACCGAATTTTATCATGCCAAACCGTTCGCCGGCTCTTACAGAATCACCAAGCGTTAACTCGCAGACGATTCGGCGCGCAATATAACCTGTTACCTGATTAAAAAGAAGTTTTCCGTTATTCGAATTTATCCCGATCATCATACGCTCATTCTCATTCACCGATTCCGGTGTACTTGCCACTAAAAATTTTCCCTTCATGTACTTCAGATATTCAATTTTCCCTGTTACCGGAACTCGGTTTACATGCACATCGAGCGGAGACATGAAAATAGAGATTAGCTGTGCCCGGGAATTCAGATACTCCGGCTCATCAATCTCTTTAATAAGGACGATCTTGCCATCTGCCGGGGAGATGATACAATCATCAATAAACTGCCCATCCGTATTTGGCATGCGGTCGGGATCGCGAAAAAAATTTATCGAAAAAATGGTCAGGAACCCGGCAATTGCAAAAAGAATAATTCGTATCCACCGCTCATCGGTCCAAATGGCAAGGGCGACAAGAACAACAACTGTGATCGCAACGCCGATGAGGACGTCCGTACCGTAACGAGTTAGCAAAATGTTTTAAGTGATTTAACCTGTTACTTTCTCTAACATCTTCGCATAGGCTTCTTCAACGCCGCCAAGATCGAATCGGAATCTATCCTTATCCAGCTTCTCTCCGGTTTGAGCATCCCAGAAGCGGCAGGTATCCGGAGAGATCTCATCACCCAGGAGAAGTTCACCTTTATGAGTACCGAATTCTAATTTGAAATCGACAAGAGTAATGCCGCGCTCCGAGAAAAATTCTTTCAGCAATTGGTTAACCCGAAGAGCCGTAGATCTGATTTGGGCAATATCTTCCTTCGTTGCAAGTTCCATTGCAATTGCATGGCTTTCATTGATAAGCGGATCGCCAAGATCGTCGCGTTTATAACTGAATTCGAAGGTTGGCTCTTTAAAGATCATGCCTTCTTTCGCTGCATAGCGTTTAACGAATGATCCTGCGGCGCGATTGCGTACAATAACTTCAAGCGGTACGATAGCGAGTTTCTTGATCAGCATTTCATTCGGCGAAAGCTGCTCAATGAAATGTGTTTTTATTCCCTTCGATTCAAGGTAACGGAAAAGCGCCGAGGCTACGGTATTATTGGTTGTTCCCTTTGCTTCCCACGAACCTCGCTTCTCGCCGTTGAAGGCAGTTGCGTCATTTTTGAATTCTTGAATAACGAGATCGGGATTATCTTTCACCGACCACACCTTTTTTGCTTTGCCTTCGTAAAGAAGTGTTTCTTTTTTATATTCTGACATAATTTATTTATAATAGATTCTGAAGATTCGTATTAAAAAAATCCTAAAAATACCCCAAAGTGAAATATGGGACCATTACCATTAACTTTAACCAGTGCGCCGGCATCGGTAAATGGTACAGCATCGTCTGCCTGCCATGTGCCCATAGAGGTGATCTGATAGCCTCCGCCGAGACGCATCATCAGCCACTTGAGCGGAGCATATTCGAATTCAACTTGTGGCGTCACAAGCAACATAGTTGCATGGTTCGTATGCGCGATATTGTTTGAGGGTTGATCGAATTCGGAACTGACGTCAAACGGTCCGCTATATGCTTGTTGCATGATGACATCAACACTGCCTAAGCCGATCTCCAACCCCGCAAGAATATGAAATTTATTGATGTTAAAGATCGAATAATCAAGCGTCAGCGCCCCATAACCAACGTGGTAGGTCAAAGATCGCATAGTCGGCTGACCGTTCGAGGCGGTGAATGGTACGCAGCACACATTGCTGTTTCCGCTCATTCCGATGCCGCCGATGCGAAGATTCTTCACAAAAGGAAGCGGGATGAAAAATTGTCCGCCGATCATGAATGCCTGGGATTTGAGATTCTGCTTGATGAATGGCATTGCGATCAGCGAATTAAAATCGGTAAGAGAAGGCAAATGCAATCCGAGTATTATTCCGCCGCCGATCCATGAATAGCCGGATAAACTGCCTGAAGCGTCGGTATAAAGCTCTTCATCGTTATAATGTGTCGTATCGCGGGAAATATTGATCTGGGAAAAGCCTGCGCTTGTTAGGGAGAAAAGAGCGATTGTAATAAAAAGGGAACGCTTGTATCTATTCATTTCGTAGTGCAAGTTGGAATGAGTTTACAGTTCTCGGAAACAGTTCGGTTTTCAGAACTATATACAACAAAATTACGACAGTTCAATTCAGGTGGAAGGAAAGACGCAAAGCGGAGATCGTGCATTGATCCGGCAGCCCAAGCCGGAACGCGGTTCTATGCTTGAAGTCCATACCGAAACATTTGCCTTCGAAGGCAAAGCCGTCGCCCGTCGCGACGATGGATACGTCATTTTCGTCGAAGGCGCATTGGCAAATGAAAAGGTCAATGCAGAGATATTAAAAGCAAAAGGAAATTTTGCGGATGCAAAGCTCATTCAAGTCCTCGAACCCGCATCGGATAGACGCGATGCGATCTGCGTAGATTTCGGCATTTGCGGCGGCTGCTCACTTTTGCACATGAAATATGATGCTCAGCTTTTTTGGAAGAAGCAGCAAGTGAAGGAAATTTTCCAGCGGATAGGGAAAATTCAAGATCCTCCTGTTCTCGATACGTTGGGCAGATCTGACCGCGAATATCATTACCGCAACAAGATGGAATTCTCTTTCTCGGAAGAACGCTGGCTTCTTCCGGAAGAAATTGCAAGCGGTGATGTTGCCGATCGCTTCGCCTTAGGGCTTCATGTGCGCGGAAGATATGACCGTGTTATCGATACGACATTCTGCCATATTTCCCATCCGGCAGCGAACCGGATTCTTGAAATAACCAGGGTATTCCGCGATGATCGTACACTTCGAGTCTTTGATCCCGATAAGAGTCCGGATGGCTTACTGAGATTTTTAGTCATTCGCAATAGTAATGCTACCGGAGAGATGATGGTCAACTTTGTTACCTCACGGTATGATGAAGAAGCGATGGATGCCTATGCAAAACTTCTTCGGAAAGAAGTGCCGGAAGTTACGACACTCATCAGTAACATCAATTCACCACGCGCACAAATTGCCGTCGGCGAAAAAGAACATATCATCTTTGGCACCGGCACGATCTCCGATAAGATCGGAAATGCAACATATCGAATATCTGCAAATTCTTTTTTCCAGACCAATACGGTGCAGGCAGAAAAGCTGTATCAGGTGGCAATAGATTTTGCCGATCTTCAACCCGATGATACTCTTTGGGATCTATATTGCGGAGCAGGAACGATCACGCTCTTTGCCGCTACGCATGTAAAATCTGTTCTCGGTATCGAACTTGCCGAATCATCAATTGCCGATGCTCACGCCAATGCCCGGCGGAATAATATCCCGAATGCAGAATTCGTTTCCAGCGATCTGCGCAAAGCGTTGCTATCGCCCGATCTTTTATCGAAATACGGAAAGCCGGATGTGCTTATTATTGATCCTCCCCGAAGCGGAATGCATGCCGACGTTGTCCGTGAAATATTGGAATTAGCGCCGGAGCGAATCTCCTATATCAGCTGCAATCCTGCAACGCAGGCGCGGGATATTGAATTGATGTCTGAAAAATATTCCGTTGCGTCATTGCAGCCCGTCGATATGTTTCCGCAAACATGGCATATCGAATGCGTGGCGAAATTAGATAGAATTCAGAATAACGTCTAAATTCCGATTCGGACCGTTCTCTTATTCGTCATCGTATTTCCTCAGCAGGACTTGCGATCCATGAAGTATCACTGCCGTTTATTTTTCGTTTAAGTTCAATTTTTGCTTTTGCACCGGAAGAACCGCCGATAAAAGAGTATGATGCAGTACTATCCGTTTCTGAAGTGAG
>PLXB01000304.1 GCA_003151215.1 Ignavibacteriota bacterium | reverse complement strand
GCCTGCGGAGCTATATTTCGTCAGAAATACGTCGGGATAGCCAAGATTCTTGCTGATGACAAGAACCGAATCGAAGGCAACTCTTGATGTAAATGTTCCTGTCACATAACAGTTGCCCTTCTTGTCAATAGCAATTCCTTTGCCAATGACAGAAGTAGCATCGCTGCCCGAAGATTTTACCCACATCATTTTTCCATCACTATTATATTTAGCAACGAAAAAAGCATAGGTACCGTGATTTGTGAATTTCTTTGCATCGAAGTTTGCTTCGATCTGGTAATATCCGGTGATATACGTCATACCGCCTGGATCGGTTGCAATAGCAAGGCCTTCATTCAGAGTAGCGTAGTTCGAACCGCCGATCGGTTTTGCCCATAGAACATTTCCGGTATCATCGTATTTTGCAAGAAACATATTATAACTGGTTATATCTTTACCGGCAATTATTTTATCCGGAGCGAACTTCATCGTATCTCTAAAATATCCTGCAAGATAGCAATTCCCTGCTTTATCAAGTGATAGCACCATTGCATGATCTTCATAATATCCTCCGGCTCTTTTACACCAAAGAAGATCGCCTTTAGAAGTATATTTGGCAAGGAATATATCATGTTGGCCCACAGAAACCAAACTATCAGTATCAAAATAGATGGTAAAGCCAAATGAACCGGCAAGGTAACAATTGCCATCTTTATCGATAGCAACGGCATTTCCGAAATCATCGGCGCGTCCTCCGGCTTTTTTTGCCCAAAGGACATTTCCTTCATGATCATATTTAACGATATATGCATCGCGGCCCTGTGCATGTAATCGGAAAGCCCCGAAATTGCATGTTCCAAAAAAAGATCCGGTCACGAAACTGTTGCCACGACCATCAGTGGCAATTGACAAGACAGTAGTAAGAAAATCTGTATTGCTCTTCCGTGCCCATTCGAATGTCTGTGCAGCAAGCGGAAAATGTAATAGCAAAATCAGTAAAACATTAATGAATANNTATTTTTTTCATCCAGAGAAATATTTTTTACAAAAATACAGCTTTTCATCTCACTCCACTGTGTAGCAACTATATTAACATAAATATTCAAAGAACTTCGCCTTCGGTAATGATTTCATCGTATTTTTGAATTCATGAAACCGATACCAAAACCTGAAAAAGCGGCAGTGACGAAATACGATAGCCTAGCTGCTTCACTTGGTGAGAAACTCGGCGCCGAATCGAGCAAGATGTTCGGAATGCCTTGTCTGAAAATTCGCAAAAAAGCTTTTTGCGGCTTGTTTGGAAGCGATATGGTGTTTAAGCTTACAGGCGAAGAACATAAAAAAGCACTGGCGCTTGCCGGAGCAAGGCTTTTCGACCCCACAGAGATGAACCGCCCAATGAAAGAATGGGTGGTCGTCCCATATAAACACTCGAAACTGTGGAAAGAATTTGCGATAGACTCATTGAAATATGTAGGATAATTCATGGCATTATTTGAATCCGTGCTTAGTGCATCCACATCCGAAAAACCTCTTAATCATCTATTCATTGATTCGCCTCTGAAGGTGAGGCTTGTGAATGCCTTTGCATCACCTTTTAAGAATGCAATTGCAACGGCCCGAACGTGTTATTCATCAAAAGGCATCATCACGGATGAAGGTGTCTCAATGGAAAAACATGCAGCTCTGGCAAAAAGTATTTATGAAGCCGGACATCATACCACGCTGCAACATGCACATTTTCAATTTGCGATCGAGGGCGTTTCGCGCCATGCCATCTGGTCATTTTTGCATTCCCATCCATTTTATAATTCCGAGCAAGTCAGCCAGCGATATGTCGAAGTAAAAAGCGGCAGTTACGTCGTTCCGAATTTTGAAAATAGTGAGGCACAGGTATTATATGTCACAGAAATGGAACGGGTGATGAAAGATTACCACGATCTGATAGGTCTTCTGACTCCTGCAGTTGCCGATGCGTTCTTCGAGGTCTTCCCTCATCGCAAAAAGAAAGCCGAAGAATACCAGAAAGAAATCAAGAAAAAAGCTCAGGAAGTAGCGCGCTATGTACTTCCTGTTTCTACAACGGCGTATCTTTATCATACGATCTCAGGTATTTCTCTTCTACGTTATTATCGGCTTGCGCGCATGGCAGACACTCCGAGTGAGACGTTATTACTTGTTCGCGCAATGGTCGATGAACTTCTCCGATATGATCCGAACTATGCTATCATCTTAGAAGAGCCTCTCGATCCTGCAAGTTATCCTGAAGCTGAATTCATCCGTACAGGAAATAGTGATCATAATATTGCACATTTTATAAAGGAATTCGATTCAGATCTCGATGGCAATTACTCACGCCTCATTGACTACAAAGCGTTCGCTGAGAAAACATTAGCGAATAGTGTTCGTGAAGTTATGGGAAAAAGCCAACGCGATATGGACGATGAAGAAGCGATAGCTTTAGTTCTTGATTCCGGAAAAAATACTATCCTTGGTGAGACTTTAGTCCTAACGACTCAGACAAAGCTCTCCCGTGCTATGCATAATGTCCATTACACGTTCCGCAAAAAACTATCTCATACTGCCGATTCACAAGATCAACGGCATCGCATGACGCCCGGCTCGCGTCCGATCCTCCACATGCAGCTTCGCGATAATGTGCCAGATTTTGAAACACCGATGGTTGTGACGACTGCATCGGAAGAGACGCAGTTACGATATCGTGACTCGATCGAGCGTTCGTGGAAGAGTTATGCAAAGCTTCGCACAATGGGTATGCGTCAGGAGTTTGCCGAGTATATTCTTCCAAATGCTACAAATATCCGCTTCACTGAATCAANNCTATGCGTCTCTGCTACAATGCCCAGGAAGAGATTTGGCGCGCTTCCGTCGATGAAGCGGATCAAATCCGCCGCATCCATCCAATGATCGGCAAATATTTACTCCCGCCCTGCGGCTTACGCGATCTGGCCCACGTCCGCCCCATTTGTCCGGAAGGAATCCGCTATTGCGGAGTAAAAGTATGGAAGATTGATTTAAAAGAATACGAACGAGTCATTTAAGTAGGCCATTAAATGTCCCATCTATAAGAACAATGTTATTTTCCATCATCATTCCAAGCTTCAACCGGGCTCACTTGATCGGCCGTTCGATCCAAAGTGTATTATCGCAAGATTTCGACGATTGGGAAATGATCGTCATTGATGACGGCTCATCCGATAATACCGGCGATGTAGTAAGAGTCTATTCAAATATTGATTTGCGAATTTCCTATCATTATTCCGAAAACCAAGGAGCAGCAATGGCTCGGAACTACGGATGTTCTTTTGCCTCTGGAAAATATTTTACATTCCTCGATTCTGATGATGAATATCTTCCCGAGCACCTTTCTACCCGTGCGAAGATGATCTCAATTCAACCGGAGATAGAATTAATCCATGGTAACGTCGAAGTCATCGGCAATCCAATGGTAGCCGATCGCTTCGACCTGACAAAACTTATTCCTATATCGGAATGTATCGCCGGCGGGACATTTTTTATTCGTCGCGATCTTTTTAATCGTCTTGACGGATTCGCAGGCATTCCCTACTCTGACGATAATGATTTTTTTAGTCGTGCGAGAGAGCTCGGAGCACTCATTAGTAAAGTCGATAGGGCAACATACAGATATTATCGAAATGAACCCGATTCTCTCTGTGGCATAGCTGCGACTGACGGAATTGCCGGAATAGAAAAATTAAGGGGCAATGCCTAAAGAATCCAAAGAGCGGCTCAAAGCCAGGTCGAAGAAAATATTTTCCCGGCTGGAGAAATTATATCCTGAGGCACATTGCGCTCTTGAATATAGCAATGCTTTTGAACTTCTTGCAGCAACGATACTATCAGCTCAATGCACTGATGCCAGAGTCAATATTGTCATGAGGTCTTTCCGTCCCCGATTCCCAAATCCGAAGGCATTAGCAGATGCTGAATTAGAAGACATCGAAGAAGTTATTCGGACTACAGGTTTTTTTCGGCAAAAAGCGAAATCGCTGAAATCAATGGCAAATGATGTTGTCGAAAAATTCGGCGGAAAAATTCCGCAGACAATGGATGAGCTTATTACCCTTCGCGGTGTGGGACGAAAAACTGCAAATGTCGTCCTCGGAAATGCCTTTGGCATTGCCGAAGGAATAGCGGTCGATACGCATGTCATACGTGTTGCAAACCGCCTGAAAATTACTTCGCACAAAGAGCCGCCAAAGATCGAGCTGGATTTAATGGAGATTATCCCGAAAAAAGATTGGACGATGACAACGCACTACCTGATCTCACACGGAAGAAAGATCTGCATAGCAAGAAAACCAAAATGCATGCAATGCAGGGTCTCTGAATGGTGCCCGAGCAAAAAAAATTACATCTCGTAGTAATAATGCCCTACATCAAATTCTATCNNATCACTTGAACCATCTGCAAAATTTAGTTTGAGCATATAGCTTCCATTGATCAACCCGTCAAGCGAACCGATACCGACAGTATTATCACCCAGAGCAATATGCTGACGAGTCACTCCCAGCGCAACGACCCTGCCTACGGCGTCATAGATCGAATACGATAAATTGCTTTCACGGGGACT
>PLXB01000139.1 GCA_003151215.1 Ignavibacteriota bacterium | reverse complement strand
CCGAGCAGGGCATCTTCGCCCAGCGCGAACGCATAGCCGCCCTCAAAGCCAAACTCGCCGGCATCGATACCCCGGAAGCCCGCGACCTCGTCACCGTGGCCGATTCCCTGGTCAAAAAGAGCGTCTGGATCATTGGCGGCGATGGCTGGGCGTATGATATCGGATTCGGAGGATTGGATCATGTGATCTCGACAGGAGAGAAAGTAAACATTCTTGTTCTTGATACGGAAGTATATTCGAATACGGGCGGACAGACTTCGAAAGCTTCTCCGATCGGCGCAAGTGCAAAATTTTCTATCACCGGAAAATTAACGGCGAAAAAAGATCTTGCCTGGCAGGCAATCTCATACGGAAATACTTACGTTGCGCAAATTGCCTTCGGAGCGAATGATCTTCATACGGTGAGGATCCTTCAGGAAGCCGAAGCATTCGATGGTCCGTCGCTTGTCATTGCCTATAGTCATTGCATTGCGCATGGATACGATATGGGCGACGGAGTAGCGCATCAGATCAGTGCAGTGAAATCCGGGTACTGGCCGCTATTCCATTACAATCCCACGAAAGCCAAAGGTGAGCGCTTCATGATCGATTCAAAAGAAGCAACGATTCCAGTTTCCGATTTCATGCACGGTGAGAACCGCTTCGAGATCATTAAGAATACCGATCCAGCTCTCGGAGCCGAGTTCATCATCGAAGCTCAGGAAGGCATCAGCCATGAATGGGAGAAACTACTTGCATTAAAAGCGCTGTAGAAATAAATAAAGGGCAGATCGTAAAAGCTGCCCTTTTTTGCTGAAATACTAAAACTAATGTTGGCTATTTCTATAATGGGAGAATGTTATAGCAAGACAGACCGAAATAAATTTCCATAAAGGCGACCGGCAGGCCTCCCCTTTTTGGATTGTCTATACCTGTAATGGACGTAAGAATGAACGTGCATGAACTTTCTTTGTCACTTCGCAGTTTCGTTGATTCACAAAAATGAACCAATTCTTACATAGCCATCATCATAATAACTTGCCGGACGGTAAGCAGGATGACGCTATGTAGATTTTAAGAAAATCTTTCTCATCAGGGCTTATCGGAAACGATAAGCCCTTTTTATTTTTAAATATCAAAAATTCGAATGAAATTAACAATTGCGATCCAACGATCGGGCCGTTTAGCGGAGGATTCCCTGAATCTTCTGAAAGAAAGCGGAATAGAGATCAGCAATGGTCTCAATAAATTAAAGAGTGAAGCATATAATTTCCCTGTCGAGATCTACTTCCTTAGAGATGACGACATTCCGCAATATGTCGAAGATAATGTCGCCGATGTCGGAATCGTTGGCGAAAATGTTTTCCTGGAAAAAAATAAACCGGTTACGCTGGTCTCTCGTCTTGGTTTTGGAAAATGCAGGTTATCGATTGCCGTACCGAAGGATAAAATAATAAACGGGATCAATGACCTCGAAGGAATGCGAATCGCTACGTGCTACCCGAATATCTTATCTGGCTTTTTACAAAAGAACAACATTAGCGCAGAGATACATCAGATCAGCGGCTCAGTAGAAATTGCTCCGGGCATAGGTCTTGCCGATGCTATCTGCGATCTTGTGAGTTCGGGAAGCACGCTGTTTATGAATGGGCTGAAAGAAACAGAGGTCATTCTTCGCTCGGAGGCAGTACTGATCAGAAATAATGATCTCACAGTAGAAAAAGAACAGATCCTTCAAAAATTATTATTCCGCTTCCATGCTTTGCAGAAGGCAAAAAGGAATAAATATATTCTCTTGAACGCGCCGAATGATAAATTAGAGATCATTTGCAATCTCCTTCCCGGCATGAAAAGCCCCACGATCATACCGTTAGAGCAAAAAGGCTGGAGTTCAGTACATTCGGTCGTAAATGAGAATGATTTTTGGGAAATAATTGAAAAACTTAAGGATAGCGACGCTCAGGGCATTTTAGTCGTTCCAATTGAAAAAATGATCGTATGATACCAATTTTCCGATACCCGAAAAAAGAGCTGTGGCAAGAGCTTGCAATACGTCCGGCAATAGATAATGCGCTGATCGAACCTGAAGTTGCAAAAATACTTCTTGATATCAAAAACAATGGGATAGAAGCAGTCCGCCGGTATACCTCTATCTTCGATGGCGTTTCGTCAGCGCAATTTCAGGTCAGTGCCGAAGAACTTCGCACAAAAGCAAATGAAGTTGATTCTCGATTAGCAAAAGCAATCAACACAGCGTATGCAAATATCGAAGTATTCCATAAAGCACAATTACGTGAAACTGCATTTATCGAAACCATGCCGGGAATTCTTTGCTGGCGAAAGGGCATACCCATTGAGAAGGTTGGTATATATATTCCCGGCGGGACGGCCCCTCTTTTTTCAACGGTTCTTATGCTCGGCATCCCTGCGAAAATCGGCGGCTGTAACGAGATCATTCTTTGTACGCCGCCGAATAAAAATTATAGCATACATCCTGCCATAGCCTATGCCGCGCAGTTAATCGGAATTGAAAAAGTATTTATCCTCGGAGGTATACAAGCTATCGGCGCGATGGCGTATGGAACGAACGAAATCCCCAAAGTAAATAAGATTTTTGGACCGGGTAATCAATATGTTACCTGCGCGAAGCAATTAGTAAGCAAGGAAGGTATTGCTATTGATCTACCGGCAGGACCGTCCGAATTAGCAGTTATTGCCGATGAAAGCTGCAATCCAGAATTTGTAGCTGCCGATCTTCTTTCGCAGGCAGAGCATGGAATTGATAGCCAGGTTATTCTTGTCAGTGATAATGATCAGGTGATACAAAAGGTGATCCTGGCAGTAGAGGAACAACTTGCAAAGCTGCCTCGCCGCGAGATAGCCGCAAAAGCTTTGCAAAACAGCAAGGCATTTCTCGTGAATACCATAGAAGAAGGGATGGATCTGATCAATACGTATGCGCCGGAACATCTTATCATCGCTTGCCTAAATGATGATGACGTAGCAAAAAAAGTGATCAATGCAGGATCGGTTTTTTTAGGCAATTACTCTCCGGAAAGCGCAGGGGATTATGCATCAGGAACAAATCATACATTGCCGACTAATGGCAGCGCCAGAGGCTTTAGCGGAGTTTCAGTCGATAGTTTTTTGAAATACGTCACCTTTCAGAAAATCACGAAAGAGGGCTTGTATAATATTGCAGAAACAATAGAATGCGTGGCTCAGGCAGAAGGACTTGATGCACATAAGAATGCAGCTCGCATTCGATTTTCTTAAAATTTTTATGCTCATAGATATATCAAACATAGTACGAAATAATATCAGAGACTTGATTCCGTATTCTTCCGCCAGAAGCGAGTTTACGGGAAAGGATGGTATTTTCCTGAATGCTAATGAGAATAGTTTCGGATCACCGCTGCCCGATACGTATAACAGATACCCAGATCCCTTGCAATCGGAATTAAAACGAAAGATCGGCGTCATGAAAGGAATCGATCCCCGGAATATTTTTCTTGGCAACGGAAGTGACGAGGCGATCGATCTCGTATTCCGGTGCTTTTGTGAACCCGGAAAAGATAATATCATCATTTGCCCGCCGACTTATGGGATGTATGAGGTCTGTGCAAATATAAATGATATTGCATTAAACAGAGTACCGTTAACAGCGGCATTTGAGTTAGATGTTAAAGGGATTCTGAATCAATGCGTCGAAAATACAAAACTTATTTTTATCTGTTCGCCAAATAACCCTACAGGAAATATTTTTGATCGAAGGGATATACTAAACTTAATAGAACAATTCCATGGCATCGTTGTCATCGATGAAGCCTATATCCAATATTCAGGGCAGAAGTCTTTTACTGAAGAGCTTCTTCGGCACAATAATATTGTAGTGCTTCAGACTCTTTCAAAAGCATGGGGACTTGCGGGGTTGAGGGTTGGAATGGCATTTGCATGCGAGCAGATCATCGATCAAATGAATAAAGTGAAACCGCCTTATAATATTAATACTGCCTCCCAAGAGCTTGCTCTAGCCGCACTTGCGAATACTCAGGAGATTGAGAACTGGATTTCGCTAACGGTCGCAGAGCGGAAGAAACAGAGGATCGAATTAGAACAACTTCCTTTTGTCATCACCGTATATCCAAGCGATGCGAATTTCTTACTGGTAAAAGTAAATGAGACCGAACGTCTTTATCGCTATCTTCTGAACGAAAATATTATTGTACGCAATAGGAGCAACGTCACGCTTTGCGAAGGATGCCTGCGCATAACTATAGGAACTTCGGAAGAGAATATCGCCCTCATCACGTCGTTAAAAAAATACCGCTCATGAAAAAGATTTTATTTATAGATCGCGATGGAACGTTGATCGTTGAGCCGTCTGATACGCTACAGGTTGATAGTTTAGTGCAATTACGCTTTCTCCCAGGTATGATCACCTGGCTTGGGAAAATCGCTCGGGAGCTTGATTACGAACTTGTCATGGTTACGAATCAGGACGGAATGGGAACGCAGGCATTTCCTGAAGAAGCATTTTGGGAAGTCCAGAACTTTATGATGGATATTTTTGAAGGTGAGGGTATTCAATTTAAGGAGGTATGCATTGACCGGTCGTTCGAACATGAAAAACTTCCGACTCGCAAACCCGGCATCGGCATGCTTACGCATTACATGAATGGAAAATATGATCTGCCAGGATCATACGTTATTGGCGATCGGATTACCGATGTAGAGCTTGCGCAAAATTTAGGCGCCCAGGCTGTTTTCTTCAGGAACTCCGACGATCCGCAAAAATATCTTAACGATATAGCACTCGTCGCAGACAATTGGGAGCAAATTTATTATTTCCTTTGCCTGCCGCCGCGTATCGTTACCCGTGATCGCGTCACAAACGAAACAAAAATTACGGTGGAGCTAAATCTCGATGGCAAAGGGAAAGCCGATATTAAGACCGGACTTGGCTTCTTCGATCACATGTTAGAGCAATTGACGAAACACTCAGGCGTTGATCTGAAAATAACTGTATCGGGAGATATGCACATCGACGAACATCATACGATCGAAGATACCGGCATTGCAATAGGCGAAGCCGTTGCACAAGCGCTCGGCGAGAAAAAAGGAATCGAACGATATGGCTTTTCCCTGCCAATGGATGATTGCCTGGCTCAGGTTGTCTTGGATTTCGGAGGACGCAATTGGATCGTATGGGATGCGGAGTTCAAACGCGAAAAGATCGGCGAAATGCCGACGGAAATGTTTTTTCACTTCTTTAAATCATTTTCCGATGCTGCCCAATGCAATCTCAATATAAAAGCCGAAGGCGGAAATGAGCATCATAAAATAGAGGCCATTTTTAAAGCATTTGCAAGATCAATAAAAATGGCAATAAAACGGGATCCTTGTGACGATCAAATTCCCACCACGAAAGGATTATTATGAACGTAGCAATAATTAAGTACAACGCAGGAAATACGCGCTCAGTCTATTTTGCGCTCGAACGATTAGGAATAGATTCGCTCATTACCGATGATCCTGAAGCGATCCGCAAAGCCGATAAGGTGATCCTACCCGGCGTCGGCGAAGCAGGATCGGCAATGGGCTATCTGAAAGAAAAAGGTTTGGACAAGCTCATCAAAGATCTGGATCAGCCGGTACTCGGAATCTGCCTGGGTATGCAGCTTTTGTGCCGCTATTCGGAAGAAGGAAATACGCATTGCCTGAATATTTTTGATCAGGATGTGCAAAAATTTAACGAGTCAAAAAAAGTACCGCAGATCGGATGGAATACGCTGAATCAAATGAAAGGATCGTTATTTAACGGCATCCCGGAAAATGCTTTTATGTATTTTGTGCACAGCTATTATGTCGGCCCGGGTGCAGACACGATTTCTGAAACGGACTACATAATTCCTTTCAGCTCTGCGATAGAGAAAAATAATTTCTTTGCAGTTCAATTTCATCCCGAAAAATCCGGGAAATACGGTGAGCAGATTCTTAAAAATTTTCTCAGATTATGATTGAAATAATTCCTGCGATCGATCTCATCGGCGGCCAGTGTGTTCGTCTGCTGCAGGGAGACTTTAAACAAAAGACCGTGTATTCTAAAGATCCGTTAGAGATCGCAAAACAATTTCAGGATGCGGGTATCCGAAGACTCCATATGGTTGATCTCGATGGTGCAAAAGGTGGACGAATAATGAATCTGTCCGTATTGGAATCGGTTGCTTCCAATACTTCTTTAACAATTGATTTTGGCGGCGGCATTATGACTGATGCTGATATCGAAGCAGTGTATAATGCCGGAGCAGCAATAGCAACCATCGGCAGTACTGCAATACGACAACCTGAAAAATTTATCGAATGGCTTTCAGCCTACGGAGCTGACCGAATATTGCTTGGCGCCGATGTGCGGAATGAATTCCTTGCTGTTACTGGCTGGAGCGAAACTACTTCGATCAATATTTTTGATTATGTGCAGGAAATTGCTCAGCATGGATTACAACAATTATTTTGTACGGATATTAATAAAGACGGTGCATTATCGGGGCCTTCGTTCGATCTCTATAAACGACTGATTTTGTCTTTTCCCGAAATGAAGATCATTGCAAGCGGTGGCGTTACAAATATAGAGGATATTGCCAAGCTGGAACAAATCGGATGCAGCGGAGCGATCATCGGAAAAGCTTTATACGAAGGAAGAATAACATTTGATCAGTTAAAACCATATTTACATTAACGTGCTTACTAAACGCATTATACCGTGTCTTGATATTCGTGACGGCAGAACTGTCAAGGGTATTGAGTTCGTCAATATTCAGGATGCCGGAGATCCGGTCGAGCTTGCGATCAGATATGCCGATGAAGGAGCCGATGAACTGGTTTTCCTCGATATAACTGCAACGCATGAAAAACGAAAGACGCTCAGCGAACTGGTAACCCGCATAGCAAAACATATTAATATTCCATTCACCGTAGGCGGAGGAATTAGTTCGGCGGAGGATGTTGCCGTTCTCCTGGATGCAGGCGCCGATAAAGTTTCTGTCAATAGTGCAGCAGTAAAACGTCCTGAGCTGATTGGAGAAATCGCAGAACGCTTTGGCAGTCAATGCCTCGTACTTGCAGTAGATACTCGTTTTGAAAACGGCGCATGGTATGTCTATCTCAATGGAGGCCGCATTGCTACACAAACGACGGCTCTCGCATGGGTTCTTGAAGCAGCCCGGCGAGGCGCCGGAGAGATATTATTGACGTCGATGAATCACGACGGAACGANNTTGGTATTCCTGTTATCGCTTCCGGCGGCGCAGGAACGACGAGTCATTTTTCGGACGTCTTGAGAAATGGCAAAGCCAATGCAGCGTTGGCGGCAAGTCTTTTTCACTCGCGGGAGATGAGTATTCTTTCTTTGAAACAATACTTACAACAACAAAACATACCCATTCGATTATAAAATATGAGACTTGATTTTACTACATCCGAACTTATCCCTGCTATCATTCAGGACGCAAGAACGAAGAACGTTCTCATGCTGGGATATATGAACCAAGAGGCGTTTGAAAAAACGATTCTCCAAAAAAGAGTAACATTCTTTAGCCGCTCAAAAAACCGTTTATGGACAAA
>PLXB01000446.1 GCA_003151215.1 Ignavibacteriota bacterium | reverse complement strand
AAGAGATCATCGAGTGCATCAGTAGCATTTTTATAACGAACAGTGACCTCTGCATTCGGAGTTTGACTATTAAAGCCGAAGACCAGACTATCAATTACGGGCTTTAGAGTCTCATCGGCTACCAGTTCGAAAGCGCCTGATGTTGCCGTATCGGGTTGTATCTCACCTTGTTTTTTTCCCCCACAGTTACTAAGAAAGCAGCAGAAAATTACAAGAATAAAAATTTTCCACATTACTTTGTCTTATTTAGCGGCATTTCGACGTTCAGAGAACCGTTTCACTGCACCGAAGGCTGTCCACAGCCTGTAAGCCCCATAGACGAAAAGTAAGGCAATGAAAATGGTTCTCACAGTTGAATCAAACTGATTGAGAAGAGTTTTGTCGAGGAGCATGGCAAACCCTAAACCTAATGCCATCAGTCCAAAGAGAAAAAAAAGCACAGCCGCGATTTTCATAAGTGTTTTCCTTTCTCCAAAAATACGCAAAAAAAAACTACAACCCAAAATAATCGGGGTTGTAGTTCCTATAAACAATACTCTTAATGGAGTTTGAAGCTAACCGTTTGAGTATACCAAACTCTAACAGGAGTTTGATTTTGCCTAGCAGGAGTGAATCGTACCTTCATTACTGCGTCGATAACAGGCTGCTTAAAGACTTCATAATCGGCTTTATCAATAGCAACTTTCTCTACCCGACCATCTTTTCCTATCAAGGCGGAAAATGTGACTTTGCCCTCTAAACCACCATGGCGTGCTGTTTCGGGATATTGTACGATCGCCTGAATGTTCTGAGTCGGTTTGGGTTCTTCAGTAACATCAACAAATTCATCCTGTGACGGCTCTTTTTCTACCTCTTTAACGGGTGCAGGCCCGGTGCCCTCACCAGATGGGGGTCCCCCTGGACCAGCCGGCCCGGTACCAGCATCGCTTGGCGGCATAGGAATATCGTTGGTTGGCATGGTCTGATTCGGGGCCTGAATATCAGGCACGGGAACAGGAATGCCGAAAGTGGGCTTGGCAACATCCATTGTCGGAGCTTCAGGGGGAGGTGTTGCCATATCCTGCGAAGTAGATGGAGGTGGCGCAAGCTCAGCAAGGCTTGAAATCTTGCGGCGAAAATGCGGGACTTTGCTATTGTCTTCGCTGGTGATCCATGTCCAGCCGACATAAAGCAAGATCAGAAGAGCGTGAAAGGCAATAGAATATGCCAAACCCATATAGGTATTCTTCTGGGCATTTTTCTTAATATCGATCCCTCCATATTGCTCCATCCCTCGAAGCGTCAGATCGCTTAATGACATAATTCGATTTCTCCTTACTGCAAAACGTTTTATAAATTTGCTACAAGTGCGTTATCGTCAGCATCCATTGTTACGATACTGAATCGTTTCTCCGTTTGGCCAAGCTTTCCCTGAATCAAATTGAGCTCATCGATCAGATCAACAAGTTTCTGGTACTTCGCGTCACGATCGATCTTGATAAGGGTTGCTATCTTCGGATTTTCGCGAAGGCGCTGTTCTAAGATTTTTCCTACGTCGGTAGCAGGAATTTTCTGAGGAGCGTCTTTACCCTTATTCCAAAAGACTGTCTCATCTTTACGTACCCTGATCGTCAGTAGATTCGATTCCGCAACTTCAATGTTAACTTTACTATCTGGTGGAAGCGAAATCTCCATTACTTGCGGAGTACTCAGCGTTGTAGATAACATAAAGAAGGTGAGCAAAAGGAATGCCACATCCACCATGGGCGTCATATCCATTCGTACACCAACTCGTTTCTTCGATTTCTTGCCTTTTTTGCCGTGTCCGCCGGCATCAACCATTTCAGCCATTACCCATTCCTCTCATAAGATCATTGTAAAATTCAATCACATAGTGCAAAATTCAATCCCCGACTGCTACAATCCTTGTGTAACCGTAACAAGATTAAACCGTGTTGCGCCGTTCTTTTGCAGCGTACGCATTACGTCGTCGATATATCCATATCCAAGCCGCTTATCGGCATTAATAGCATACCGCAGACTTTGATTTTGCCATCGCGCTGCTTTCACAACTGCATCAAGTTGTGATTTCTTAAGTGTAACTTGTTGGACTTTTGTCAGTTCATCGTCGCCGAGGGGTGCATTCGTTTTCGGATCAGTTAATCCAAGTGTTTTATAGATAGCCGGGCGGTCTTTCTCATTAGCGTCGCTAAAGTAAAGAAGTGTATCAGGCACTTCGCCTGCAGGCGCTTGAGATAAACCAATCGTTAATATAACGACGTTAACATCAGGCAGTTTCGCCGTGTCTGCTTGAGCTACCGGGAGCTTAATTTCGACGTTATCTTTCGAAGACTTAAACTTCGCCGTCAGCATGAAAAATGTAAGCAGCAGAAAGCCGACATCCACCATCGGAGTCATATCGATCCGGAATCCGTGACGTTTTATTTTTGCTTTTGGCATTTGTTATACTTTTCTTTCGAAAGTTGTATTAAGCACTTGCCCTTCCCAAAAATCTTACTTTTATCGTTTCAAGTAAATTCAGCGAAGCTTCATCGATCAAATATGTGAATTTGTCAACTTTATTCGTAAAGAAGTTATAGGCAACAATGGCAATAATTGCGCCACCGATACCCAATGCAGTATTAATTAGAGCTTCGGAAATACCGACGGAGAGCTGTTGAGCACTCGATCCGGCACCGCTTTCTCCAAGAGCTTTGAATGAGCGTATCATTCCAATAACTGTACCAAGAAGCCCTACCATTGTAGAGATCGAGGCGATCGTCGAAAGAATAACTAAGTTCTGCTCTAAAAGCGGAGTCTCAAGCATCGTTACTTCGTCAATTGTTTTCTTCACCTCATCTAATTTTTGTTCGGCAGACATCGTAGTGCTATTTTGCACTTCTTTGAATCTGGCTATGCCGGCACGGATAATATTGGCAACGGTTCCTTTTTGCTGATTGCATAGATCGGTTACGGCATCGAGCTTTCCTTCATTGAGAAGTTTTTCGATCTGTGGCAGGAGTAAAGCAAGATCCTTCTTGCCTTTTGCCTTCTTCAGACTAAGCAACCGCTCGACAATAAACGCAATGATCATTACAGAAAGCCCCAGAAGCAGAGGAACAAGCATGCCGCCAACATACATCGTGCCCAGAAGCCCTTTGCTTGGATGTTCACGCGTTAGTGGATCAGTAAAATTACTCGGATCGCCGAGAACGAATTGCCAAAGCAAATATCCGATCACAAAAGCCGAAACAATAACTATGGCGACAAACGCGGAGTTCTTTTTCATAAGATAGTCTTAATTATAGAAAAAAAGAAAACAGGGTGAATGAAAAATATAAGAAATTTCGAGCTACCCTAAAACACAAATATACGACAGGGGTTTCCACATTGGACTGGAAATTGCCCGAAAAAGTCAAGTTTAATGATAATTTTACAGACTTTTCCCATTTTATTTGGATTTTACAAATAAATCCCTTATATTTGCTTCAAGTTGCATATTTCAAAAATTGATTTGCCTTTGTGTTCATCTAAATAGCAGAGACAGCTTTCCAAGTTAGTATCATTTTTTTTGGAGGAAGTATCATGTTCACACCGCAAGAGCGCAGACTGCAGGTTTTCCTTTGGTGGCTTGGCATCATTTATTCGCTTGCCATTTTCGGCTATGTCATTCCAGGTTTAATCGAGCCATCGAAGCATATCATTCTGCCGCCTTTTATTGTAAACTCGACGGCGAAGATCGGAGTGCTTGCTTTGGTCTCCTTCATTGCCGCCGCAAATGTCCGCCGTTTCCGCATCCTGACCCGCGTGATCATGCTTGGCAATACGTTTGCCGTCATCGCCGGAATCCTGACACTTATCTGGGGCGATACCAGCGCATCGTATGCGCTGATGGGCGGTAATTTCTCAACGACGACACTGATTCTCGCATCATCGATCGCCGATGGTGTTGTTACGGCAATTCTTATCTCATTATTTGTTTCGGCCGATATATCGCAGTACTCGCTTGCCTATCTCAGCCCTGCACAGTTCCGAACGCTTGTCGCTCTTTCCGAGGTCATGTTCGCCGATACGCAGGATATGATAACGCCAATAGATATTGCCAATAATGTTGACCGCTACCTTTCATCTTTCCGTGCAAAAACAAAATGGATATGTTCGCTGGCATTGAATGTCCTGGAAATTTATCCGATGCTTTCGCTGAAAGCTCCGCTTTCATTGATGAATCCCGCAGATCGTCTTGATTTTGTAAAGAATCGATTTTACCGTGATGAAACGCTGAAGCTTCAACCGGAATCGATAAGAGTATTGACTCAGGCAATGATTCGCATGGGCCAACAGCTTTGCTATATCGGTTATTATAATGATCCACGCACATTCGATTCTGTCGGCTACGTTCCCTTTTCGCAACGACCTGATACGCCTGGAAAACTGATTGCAAAACCACCCCCTCCCCGAAAGCCTTTACAAGTTCTAACGGGCAGAGATATTACCGGAGACACCATCTCCGCAGATGTTGTCATAATCGGCACCGGCGCAGGCGCTTCGATCATGGCGCGCGGGCTTATCGCCGAGGGCAGAGAAGTGCTGATGATCGAGCGCGGCGATCATGTCGATCCCACTGAATTTAATGAAGAAGAGATGGATATGATGTCGCGGCTTTATGCCGATGGCGCATTGCAGCAATCGAAGGATTTTCGTTTCCGGGTATTGCAAGGAAGTTGTGTAGGCGGAACGACAGTCGTCAACAATGCCGTCTGTTTTGATATGCCTGATTATGTTCTCGATCAGTGGAATGATAAAGGTGGCATCAATTCGAATCTCGATGCGCAGCGAATATGGAAATCATTCTACGATATCCGCAATATCATGGGTGTCCGTCAGCAAGATCCCACGACGCTCAATCCCGGAGCCGCGGCATTTGTAGCAGGTACAAAGGCAATGGGATATGATACTGCGCCAAATAAACTGAGTATTGTCGATGCGAATATCAAGGATTGTCTTGGCTGCGGCTATTGCAATATCGGCTGTGCCTATGGTAAAAAACTTTCAATGCTCGATACCGTTCTGCCGGAAACACAGCAACAATATGGCTCACATGCACTGAGGATTCTGGCAAGCTGCGAAGCAACAAAACTTCATGCTTCCGGAAAACGCATTACATCTGTAACCTCTCAAACAAGCGACGGCAGAAGGATCGATGTAAAAGGCAAAACATTCGTCGTTGCTGCTGGTGCAGTATCTTCAAGCCTATTGCTTATTCGTTCAGGAGTCGGGGGCAAGAATGCCGGGAAGCGTCTTTCATTCAATATCGGTTCGCCGATCACGGCAGTATTCGATGATGTACAAAATTCTTATGCAGGTCTTCAAATCTCACATTACCTTCGCATCACACCGAACCGCGGCTATATCATGGAAACATGGTTCAATCCCCCGCTGGCTCAGGCGCTAACGATGCCGGGGTGGTTCGAAGATCACTACAACAATATGAAGCGCTACAATAAAATGTCCTGTGCCGGAATACTTGTCGGCTCCGAACCGAATGCAGAAGTCAAAGATCGTGGATTGACCGGACGTGAAATTGATTACGACCCGACACCCGGAGATTTCAAAAAGCTCCTTGATGGAATTATGCTTTCGGGCGGCATATTCTTAAAAGGCGGGGCGAAAATAATTATGCCTGCATCTTTTAAGTATTATGAGTTTACCAATAGCGAGGATCTTGCCAATCTTCCAAATATCTTGAAGGATTCAAGCGACCTTACCATCGGCACCGGCCATCCNNCTCCCCTTACCATCGGCACCGGCCATCCGCAGGGCGGCAATGCACTGAGCCTGAATCCGAAGATCGGAGTGGTGAATGATGAATTCAAAATTTATGGATATGACAATATTTATATTGCCGATGCAAGCGTATTTCCGTCAAGTCTTGGAGTCAATCCGCAGTTGACGGTAATGTCACTTTCCAATTATGCAGTACCGTTTGTTGCAGCAAATAAATAAACTCGCTCTCTCTTCCGGTACTCCGGGAGAGGGCTGGGG